>JAYUPP010000506.1:0-18717 GCA_043760045.1 Betaproteobacteria bacterium | reverse complement strand
GTTTGAGCGGCCTTTTTCTGGGCCGCGCACTGGGCCTGTGGCGGCTGACACAAGGCGCAGCAGTGGCTGACAGCAGGCGCAACAGTGGCCGCTGACCCTCAAACGCCCCAGCACCCGCTGGCCCACGCTGCAGCCCATGCAAGCCGCAACGCCCGCAGCTGAGCCCGGCGCCGGCGGCGGCGCGCTGGCCCACACCTGGCGCCAGTTGCGCGCCCACGCGCTGCGCCACGCGCTGGTGGTGGGTGTCTTGTGTCTGGGCATCGCCGTGCTGCTGACGGCGATGGACGGCCGCGGTTTTGGCACCAAGCTCGTGTATTCGCTGTGCATCGGTGCCGTCTGCACGCTGCTGGTGGACCTGATGCGGCTGGCGGTGGGCTGGTTTTCAGACCGCATGCGGCGTGCGCAGGGGCTGCCTTTGCTGCACACCATCAGCGGCTGGCGCGGTGCCATACCCGGGGCGCTGCTGGCCATGATCCTGGGCCCCAGCATCGGCATGAGCCTGGCCGACCTGCTGACCGGCAACCAATCGGCCAGCTTGCTGCGCTGGGACTCGGCCAGCACGCGCGTCACGTTGGTCATCAGCCTTTTGGGCACCGTCATTTCCATCGCCGTCATCGGTTCGATGGAACGCCTGGCCAGCACCCGTGCGCTGGCTGAAGCCGCGCAGCGCCAGGCCGCAGAAACCCAGCTGCGGCTGCTGCAGTCGCAGCTGGAACCGCACATGCTGTTCAACACACTGGCCAACCTGCGCGTGCTGATCGGCCTGCAGCCGCAGCAAGCGCAGACGATGCTGGACCACCTGATTGCCTACTTGCGGGCGACGCTGAACGCCAGCCGCAGCAACACGCACCCGCTGGCCACCGAATTTGAACGCGTGGCCGATTACCTGGCCTTGATGGCCATACGCATGGGCCCGCGCCTGCAGGTGCAGCTTGATTTGCCGGATGCACTGCGCCAGACCCCAGTGCCGCCACTGCTGCTGCAGCCGCTGGTTGAAAACGCCATCAAACATGGCCTGGAACCGCAGGTGGCCGGTGGCCTGGTGCAGGTGCAGGCGCTGCAACGCGGCGCTGACTTGCATCTGGTGGTGCGCGATACCGGCCAGGGCCTGCGGGCCGCGCAGGGCCTGGCACCGGGCAGCCACTTCGGGGGGGTCCCCGGCAGCCACTTCGGGCTGGCTCCCGGCAGCCACTTCGGGCTGGTGCAAGTGCGCGAGCGCCTGGCCACGCTGTACGGCGCACGCGCCAGCGTCAGCGTGCAAGACGCGGCTGAACGGGCCGGCGACCACCCGATCGACGTTCCTGCCGCCACCGGCGTGGTCGTGACTTTGGTGTTGCCGATAGCCCCTGGGCCGCTTGCGCCCGCTGCGCCCGCTGCGCCCCATGCACCCCACGAACGCGCATGAACACCCCCCGTTGCCTGATTGCCGAAGACGAGCCGCTGCTGGCTGCCGACCTGCAAGCCGAACTGGCCACGCTGTGGCCGGCGCTGCAAGTGGCTGGCGTCGTGGGTGACGGCCTGCAGGCCGTTGCGCAAACCCTGGCACTGCAGCCCGAGGTGTGTTTTTTCGACATCCGCATGCCCGGCTGCACCGGGCTGGAAGCAGCGCAGGCGCTGGCCGAAGACTGGCCCGACGGTGCCGACGCAGCGCCTTTTCCGCTGCTGGTGTTCGTAACGGCCTATGACGACCACGCGCTGCAGGCTTTTGAAGCGCAGGCGGTGGACTACCTGATGAAGCCAGTGCAGCGCGTGCGCCTGCAGGCCTGCGTGCAGCGCTTGCAGACCCGCCTGGGCGCGCAGCAGGTGCCAGAGCAGCTGGCGCCGCCCGAAGCGGCCCACGATGTCTTGGCTCAAACCTTGAGCCAGCTGCGCGCGCTGCTGGGCGCGGCCGGTGCAGCGCCGGGCAGCCCGGCCGCGCCGGTGCCGCTGTTGGCCGTCATCCAGGCCCAGGTGGGCAACCTGGTGCACCTGGTGCCGGTGGAAGAGGTGCTTTACTTCGAAGCGGCCGACAAATACGTGCGTGTGGTCACGGCCGAACGTGAACACTTGATTCGCCTGTCTCTGCGCGAACTGTTGCCCCAGCTCGACCCCCAGGCCTTCTGGCAGGTGCACCGGGGCACGGTGGTGCAGGCGCGCCGGGTGGCCAGCGCGCGGCGCGAAGAATCGGGCAAGGTCACGCTGACCTTGAAGGGCCATGCCGACAAGCTGGTGGCCAGCCGCCTGTATGCACACCTCTTCAAGGGCATGTAGGGTCGCCGAGCGGGCCTCTCAGTGCTCAGTTCAGCGCAGGGCGCATGCCTACAATCTGCGTCTCGTTTTTGCTACCCATCACGGAGCGTTCAGTGCTTGAGCCGTCAGTACCCAAGGTCGCCACGGCGCCGCAGCAAGACCCCCAGGCGCTGGAACAAGAGCTGGCGGGTTTGTTTGTGCAGGCTTTGAACCTGGAAATGGCGGCTGGCGACATCAGCCCCACGGCACCGCTGTTTGGCGCCGAAGGCCTGGGGCTGGACAGCATCGACATCCTGGAAGTGGCGCTTGAAGTGTCGCAGCGCTACGGTTTTCAGCTGCGGTCTGACGACGAAAACAATCAACAGATCTTTCAGAACCTGCGCAGCCTGGCTGCGCACGTGGCGCAGCACCGCACACAGTGACGCGCTTGCCCGCTTTGCCCGCTTTGCCCGTCTTGCCCGTCTTGCCCGTCTGGCACATCGCCGCTGCCGGCGCGGCGCTTGCGGCCTATGCGCTGCTGTCACACGTGCTGATGGTTCATTTTGCCCAGGCACCGTGGGCGGTGGCGGCGCTGTTTGGTCCGCTGCTGCTGGCGGTGGGTGGCAGTGCCTGGCTGCGGCGGCAATGGCTGCTGTTGCTGGCCTGCGCGGTGCTGGTGGGCTGGCTGGCGTGGCTGGTGCAGCGCGGCGGCGTGGCCGACATCAACCGCATGTATGTGCTGCAACACGCCGGCATTCACCTGGCGCTGGCCTGGAGCTTTGCGGTGACGCTGAAAACCGGCAACACGCCGCTGATCACGGCCCTGGCCGCGCGGCTGCACCAACAGTTCAGCGCTGAGATGCGCGCCTACACCCGCTGGCTGACGGGCCTGTGGGTGGTTTACTTCGTCGGCATGGTGGTCGTTTCCGTCTTGGTCTACGCCTGGGCGCCCTGGCCCTGGTGGTCGTTGTTCTGCAACGTGTTGACACCGGCCTTTGCGGTGGCCCTGTTCGTGGCTGAACACCTGCTGCGTTATGTGCGGCACCCTGAATTCGAACGTGTCTCGCTGCGCGCTGCGTGGGGTGCTTACCGTGAGCTGGGTGCCAGCAGCGGGCCGACACCGCGGTGAAGGGGGCTGCAATGAACAGCGCTGCGCCGGCTGCCGCAACCGCTGTCGAAGCCTCGCCGCTGTTTGCTGCGCGTGACCTGGCCGCCCCCATCGCCTATCGCCACGGCGTGGCCGTCAGTGGGCAGCAGTTTTTGCGCCTGGCGCAGCAACTGGCGGCGCAGCTGCCGGCTGGTCGGCCGCTGAACCTGTGTCAGGACCGTTTGAACTTTGCGCTCGGCCTGGTGGCCGCGCTGCTGCGTGGGCAGCTGTCGCTGCTGCCACCGAACGCCATGCCGCAGACGCTGCAGCAGGTGGGGGCCGAGGGCGGCGAGCTGTATGCGCTGGTGGACGACCGGGCACCCGGGCTGGGCGCGCTGCAGCAGGTGGTGGTGTCGGCTGCAGGGCTGGCGTTGCAGGTGGGCGACTGCGCGGCCGACAGCGCGGCCGAGGCGTCGCCGCCCGCCATGCCGCTGGTGCCTGACGCCCAATGGGCAGTGTGCCTGCTGACGTCGGGCTCCACCGGCGCGCCGCAGCCGCATGCCAGGGCCTGGGGGCCGCTGGTGGCCAACATCGCGTCAGAGGCCGAGCGTCTGGCGCAACTGCTGGGTCGCCCGAATATGGCGGGTTTGACCATCGTTGCCACCGTGCCGGCGCAGCACAGTTACGGGCTGGAGTCCACGGTTTTGCTGGCGCTGCTGGGGGGTGCCTGTTTTGAAGCCGGCAGGCCCTTTTATCCGGTCGACATCGTGCAGGCGCTGGCCCGTGTGCCGCGCCCGCGGGCGCTGGTGACGACGCCTTTTCACCTGAAGACCTTGCTGTTGTCGGGCGTGGCGCTGCCGCCGGTGGAACTGGTGCTGTCGGCCACCGCGCCGCTGTCGCCGCAGCTCGCGGCGCAGGCCGAGCAAGCCTTCGGCGGCCTGCTTGCCGAAATCTACGGGTGCACCGAAGCCGGCCAGGTGGCCGCGCGGCGCACCACGGCCGGCGAGGTGTGGACGACGCTGGGTGAATTGCGCATCAGCCGCCACGTCTGCAACATCGCTAACACCGAAACAGTGCCCGCAGACGAATCGGATAGCGCTGTCGTTTTCACGGTGCAGGGCGGTCACGTCGTGCCGCCCACGCCGCTGGCCGATGTGCTGGAACTGCTGGACGAACGCCGCTTTCGCTTGCTGGGCCGCGCGAATGACCTCATTCATGTGGGCGGCAAACGCAGTTCGCTGGCGCACCTGAACTTTCATCTCAACCGCATAGCCGGCGTTGCAGATGGTGCCTTCTGGTTGCCCGAAGACGAGGTGGACGGCATCGTGCGCACGGTGGCTTTTGTGGTCGCGCCGGGCTTGACGGCGGCACAGATCACTGCCGCCCTGCGCCAGCAGCTGGAAGGTGTGTTTGTGCCGCGCCGTGTGGTGCATGTGCAGGCCTTGCCGCGTGAGGCCACGGGCAAGCTGACGGTGTCTGCGCTGCGTGAATTTGCGCTGCAAAACTTGAACGCCGGTGCGGCTCCCGCTCCCTCGACGGAGGGGGAGCAAGGCATGCAGGGGCAGGATGGGCATTGCCTGGTGACGCTCGACCCGAACCATCCCGCCTTCGCCGGCCATTTCCCCGGCCACCCGGTGCTGCCCGGTGTGGTGCTGCTTTCGCTGGTTATGCAAGCGGTAGCTGAACGGCCCCATTTGCAGGCCCTGCTGGGCGCCACCCCCACGCTTTCCCAGGCCAGGTTTCTGGCCCCGCTGACACCCACCCAGGCGGCCCAGCCGCTGCACCTCAGCCTGCAGCAGCAAGGCGCTGGCGTGGCTTTTGTGCTGTCCGGCAGCAGCATCAGCAACAGCGCCACCGCCGGCGCCGTGGTGTTTGCCAAAGGCCAGCTGTTGTCTGCGGTCCAGCCACCATGAACTGCCCTTCAGCAAGCCCACCCCCCGTCGCCGAAAAAACGCCCGCCGGCTGGGCCCACCGGCGTGAACGGGGCAGCCTGCTGGCGCTGCGGTTCATGGCCTTTGTTGCCGTCACGCTGGGCCGGCCGGTGGCGCGCTGGCTGCTGCCGCCCATCAGCCTGTATTTTCTGCTGGCGGTGCCGGCAGCGCGGCGCCATTCGGCACGTTACCTGGCGCGTGCGCTCGGCCGCAAACCACGCTGGGTGGACCTGTATCGCCACGTGCACAGTTTTGCTTCGGTGGTGCTCGACCGTGTGTACCTGGTGCGCGGCCAGCAGCAGGTGCTGAAGCTGCAGGTGCACGGCGACGCCGGCTGCAGCGAAACCATCGCCGCGCGCCGGGGTGGTTTTCTGATCGGCGCCCACCTGGGCAGTTTCGAAGCGCTGCAGGCGGCCGGCAAAAGTTTCCCCGGCATGCAGGTCACGATGGTGATGTACCCGGCCAACGCACACAACATCCACAGCGTGTTGCAGGCCATCGCGCCTGAATTCAAGCTCGCCGTCATCACCATTGGCCGGGCTGCGTCCACACTGGCCATACGCGACGCGCTGCAGGCCGGCCGCCTGGTGGGCCTGCTGGGCGACCGCTTGCCGCCGGGTGAAGCGGGCGCGGCAGCGTCGGCGCGTGGCAAGGTGATGCAAATTCCGTTTCTGGGTGTGCCGGCGGGTTTTTCGGATGGCCCCCTGCGGCTGGCCTTGCTGCTGCGCCAGCGCGTCATCTTCATGGCCGGCCTGTACCGGGGCGGCGCCTGTTATGACGTGCGTTTTGAAACCCTGGCCGACTTTCGCCACGCGCCGGCCGACGCGCAGGCGCGTGAGCAGCTGGTGTTGCAGGCACTGCAGCGTTATGTGGTGCGCCTGGAAACGCTGTGTCGCGAAGCGCCTTACAACTGGTTCAACTTCTACGACTTCTGGAATGAAGATGCAAAAGCGGCGTAAGCACTGCACGGCGGCTGCAGCAGTGCTGCTGTGGGTTTGCACCCTGCCGGCCTGGGCCGCCTTTGATTTGCCAGCGCTGGCGGCCTTGCTGGCCGAACGCAAAAGCGGCGAAGCGCGTTTCACCGAAGAACGTTTTGTCAGCGGCTTTGACGGCCCGCTGCGCGCCAGCGGCACGCTCAGCTTCCGCGCCCCCGACCGCTTTGCGCGCCACACACTCGAGCCGGTGGCCGAGGCCATGGTGGTGGAGGGCAACACCGTCACCTTGAAGCGCGGCACGCGCACGCGCCAGATGGCGCTCGACACCGTGCCCGAACTCACGGCGCTGGTGGAAGCCGTGCGTGCCACGCTGACGGGCAACGCCAGCACGCTGCAGCGGCACTTCAACGCGCGGGTTGAGGGCGCCCCGGCGCTGTGGACGCTGACGCTGCTGCCGCGTGACGCGCGGCTGGCCACGCAGGTGCGTGAACTGCAGATTGCGGGCCAGAACGCCGACGTGCGCAGCGTGGCGCTGTGGCTGCACAACGGCGACCGTTCATTGATGCTGGTGCAGCCGGCGCGCCTGCCCGGCGCAGACAAGCCTTGACTGGGCAACGCTTTGGGCTGCCGGGGCGGCCGGCAAGGCTGGCGTGGCCGCTGCTGCTGTGGCTGCTGCTGCTGGCGGCCGCAGCCGTGCAGATAGCGCGCACAAACTTTACGGCCGACATGTCGGCTTTCCTGCCCGCCAAGCCCGACGCGCGGCAGCGCGTGCTGATCGACCAGCTGCAAAGTGGTGTGCTGGCGCGCACGCTGCTCATCGGCATTGAAGGCGGCGACAGCGGGGCGCGCACCCAGGCTTCAAAAGACCTGGCCGGTGCACTGCGGGCCAGCGGTTTGTTCGAGCAGGTGCAAAACGGCCAGACCGATGGTTTGGCCGCTCTTGGCGGCTGGCTATTTGACAACCGTTACCTGCTGAGCCCGGCGGTAGACGCCCAGCGTTTCACCGCTGCCGGGCTGCGCCAGGGCATCCAGGAATCGCTGTCGCTGCTGGGCACACCGGCCGGCCAGATGGTGAAGCCGCTGTTTGACCGCGACCCCACCGGCGAGACTTTGCGCATCGGCGAAGCGCTGCTGCCCAGCAGCGCGCCGCGCAGTGAAAACGGCGTGTGGGTGTCGCGCCAGGCTGAACTGCAAAACCCGCGCGCTTTGCTGGTGGCCA
Organism: Betaproteobacteria bacterium; assembly: GCA_043760045.1. Lineage (GTDB taxonomy): Bacteria > Pseudomonadota > Gammaproteobacteria > Burkholderiales > Burkholderiaceae_C > Rubrivivax. The sequence goes on along the minus strand of JAYUPP010000506.1, from coordinate 11,337 downwards.
CCAGCAAGGCTGCCGGTGCCGACCTTGACGCCCAACTGCGGGCGATCAACAACGTGCAAACGCAATTTGCCCGGCTGCAGCCAAAAGGGCTGACGCTGAAAGTCAGCGGCGCCCCGGTGTTCAGCGTGGACAGCCGCGCGCGCATCGAACGTGAAGTGCATGTGCTGGCCATTGCCGGCACGGTGCTGATGAGTGGCGTGCTGCTGCTGGCTTTTGCGTCTTTCAAGGCGCTGGCGGTGGCGCTGCTGCCGGTGCTGACCGGGGTGGTGGGTGGGGTGGCGGCAGTCAGCCTGCTGTTTGGTGGTGTGCACGGCATCACCCTGGGTTTTGGCACCACGCTGATCGGCGAAGCGGTGGACTACGCCATCTACTACCTGATGCAAGCGCGTGCCGGCGGCTGGCAGGCCTGGCTGCGCGGCGGCTGGCCCACCGTGCGCCTGGGGCTGCTGACCAGTGTCTGTGGCTTTGCTGCGCTGGTGTTTTCCGGTTTTCCGGGCCTTGCGCAGCTGGGTGTTTTTTCAGTTGCCGGATTGATCAGCGCCGTCATCTTCACGCGTTATGTGCTGCCGCCGCTGATGCCAGACGGTGCCGCGCACGGCAGCTTGCCCGCCGGGCTCTCGCGCACCAGCGCCGGCCTCGCGCGTGTCAGCCTGCGGCTGCTGGCCGGCATGCCGCGGCTGCGCTGGCCGCTGCTGGCGCTGGGCGTGCTGGCAGGTGCGGTGCTGTGGCAGCAGCGCAGCGTGTTGTGGGAAGCCGAGCTCAGCTCGTTGAGCCCTGTGTCGGCCGACGCGTTGGCGCTGGACGCCAGCCTGCGCGCCGAGCTGAGCGCGGGTGATGCACGGGCGCTGGTGGTGGTGCGCGGCGCCGACCTGCAGGCCACGCTGCAGGCGGCCGAGGCCGCTGCGCTGCAGCTCGACCGGCTGGCCGAACAAGGCGCCATCGGGGGTTATGACAGCGTGACCCGCTGGCTGCCCAGCCTGCAAACGCAGCAACAACGGCTGGCCAGCCTGCCCGACGCGCCCACGCTGCAGGCGGCACTGCAGGTGGCCACGCAAGGCTTGCCGGTCAGCGCCGATCGCCTGGCGCCTTTTGTCGCTGACGTGCAGGCGGCGCGCAGCCTTGTGCCCATCAGCGCTGAATCGTTGCAGGGCACAGCGCTGGCCACGCTGGCTGAAGCGCTGCTGATGCGCCGCGCCGACGGCAGCTGGACGGCGCTGTTGCCGCTGCAGCCCGGGTTGGCAACCAACACGGGTGCGGGTGCGGATGTCGGTGCAGGTGTCGGTGCAGGCGCGGCGCCCGACATCGACATTGCTGCGGTGCGCAGCGCGCTGCAGGGTGCGGCAGCCGACGATGGCCCGCTGGTCATCGAGATCGGCGTCGAACTCAAGCGACTTTATGCACGGTATCTGGGCGAAGCGCGCGACCAGGCCATGCTGGGTGCGCTGGCCGTGGTGCTGCTGATGGGCTTGACGCTGCGTTCGCTGCCGCGCCTGCTGGCGGTGTGCCTGCCGCTGTTGTGGGCCGTGTTGCTGACGGTGGGCGGGCTGGCGGCGCTGCAAGTGCCGCTGGGCATCCTGCACCTGGTGGGGCTGCTGCTGGTGGTGGCGGTGGGTTCCAACTACGCCCTCTTTTTCGACATGCTGCGCCAGCAGGGCCGCGCCGACGACAACCTGTTGCACTCGCTGCTGCTGGCCAACCTGACCACCGTGCTGGGCTTTGGCTTGATTGCTTTTTCCAGCATCCCGGCGCTGTCGGCGGTGGGCCGTGTGGTGGCACCAGGCGCCTTGCTGTCGTTGCTGCTGGCTGCCGCATTCATACCGACGCGTGCAGCGGGCTTGACCCCGCGCGGGCGCATGTGAAGGCGGCTGCATCAGAATTCGTCGCCGCTTGTTTTTGACCACTGGTTTTTGGCCCCGGCTTTTGCCCGCCTGCTTTCTGCCCAACTGCTTTCTGCGCGACTGCTTTCAGCCCAACTGCTTCACCCCATCCGTTTGATGTCTGCGTCACCCCTGTTGCACTCCTCGGCAACTGCCCCCTGGTCCTGGCCCGCTGCGCTGCAGGCCAGCGTGGGCCTGCACGCGGTGGCCGGCGCTGCGGCGGTGGCCGTGCCCGGTGCCGCACCGTGGGCGCTGGGGGCGGTGCTGGCCAACCATGCGCTGCTGACGGCGGCTGGCCTGTGGCCGCGCAGCGCCTGGCTCGGGCCTAACGTCACCCGTTTACCTGCGCCTGCGGCAGTGCGCGGTGCAGTGGCCATCACCATCGACGACGGGCCCGACCCGGCCGTCACCCCCCAGGTGCTGGACCTGCTGGCGGCGCACCGTGCAAAGGCCACCTTTTTCTGCATTGGCCAGCGGGTGCGTGAAGAGCCCGCGCTGGTGCGCCGCATCGTCGCTGCCGGCCACAGCGTGCAGAACCACAGCCTGCACCACCGCCACCACTTTTCACTGCTGGGCCCGGCTGCGCTGGCGCGCGAGATTGGCGGTGCGCAGGCGCTGCTGGCTGACGTGAGCGGCCGCCTGCCACACTGTTTTCGTGCCCCGGCCGGCCTGCGCAATCCGTTGCTCGACCCGGTGTTGCACCGCCTTAATCTGCACCTCGTCAGCTGGACGCGCCGCGGTTTTGACACCCGGCAAGGCGACGCCACGCGGGTGGCCAGCCGTCTGCTGCGCGGCCTGGCCGGCGGCGACATCTTGCTGCTGCACGACGGCCACGCACGCCGCAGCGCCAGCGGCCAGCCGGTGCTCATGCAAGTGCTGCCCGGCCTGCTGCGGCGGCTGCGGGATGCAGGGCTGCACACCGAAACACTGGACGACGCCTTGCCGCCCCGCCACGCCGGTGCGGCGGCTGCCGTGGCTGCTGCCTAACATCAGTAGTGAGAAGCTTTCTGAGCACCGTTCTGAGCACCGACACCGCCTGGCAACAGCTGCACATTGTCGCTTGCGCGCCTTACCGTTCCGCGGGCCGTTTTGCCTGGCACTGGGCGCGCGGCAAGCTGGGCCGCGACCCGGTGTTTCGCGGCATGCTGTGCCGGGGCGACCTGCCGGCGCAGGCGCGTGTGGTGGACATCGGCTGCGGCCAGGGTTTGCTGGCCAGCCTGCTGCAAGCCTGCGCCGACCTGCAGGCGGCGCGGCAATGGCCTGCAGCCTGGCCGGTGGCCGCTTCAGCGCGCAGCTACACCGGCATCGAGCTGATGGCGCGCGACGTGGCGCGGGGCCAGCAGGCGCTGGCTGGCATCACGCTGGCGCCGCAGCTTTTGTGTGCCGACATGCGCGCGGCGGCGCTGCCGGCTTGCGACCTGGTGGTCATCCTGGACGTGCTGCATTACGTCAACCACCCTGAACAAGCCGCCGTGCTGCAGCGTGTGGTGCAGGCGCTGCAGCCCACCGGCCGCCTGCTGCTGCGCGTGGGCGACGCCGCCAGCACGCGCGGTTTTGCCATCAGCCAGTGGGTGGACCGCGTGGTCACCGGTGTGCGCGGCCACCGCGTGGCGCCCACCTGGGGCCGCAGCCTGCAAGACTGGAAAACCTTGCTGCAGCAGCTGGGTTTTGACGTGCAGGCGGTGCCACAAAGCCAGGGCACACCGTTTGCTAACGTGCTGTTGGTGGCACAGTTGCGGGCAGCCGTTGCGGCTGCTCAGGCACCCACACCCACCACCTGCTGATGAACCCCGTCGCCATCACCCATTACACCCTGGTCACGGCACTCGGCCAGGGCCTCGCGCCCACGCTGGCCGCGCTGCAGGCGGGGCGCAGCGGCCTGGCGCTGCAAGACTTCGAAACCGCCACGCTCAACACCTGGCTGGGGGTGGTGCAGGGTGTGGATGACGTGCAGCTGGCGCCGCACCTGGCCAGCCACAACTGCCGCAACAACCGCCTGGCTGAACTGGGTTTGCGCGCCGACGGTTTTGGCCTGCAGGTGCAAGCGGCTGCCCGGCGCTGGGGCGCGCACCGGGTGGGTGTGTTTCTGGGCACCAGCACCTCGGGCATTCTGCAAACCGAAGTGGCTTACCGCCAGCGCGACGCCACCACCGGCGCGCTGCCGCAAAGCCTGCACTACGCCGACACGCATAACAGCTATTCGGTGGCCGCTTATGTGCGCGCGGCGCTCGGTTTGCGTGGCCCGGCTTTTGTGGTGTCCACCGCCTGCTCGTCCAGCGCCAAGGTGTTTGCGGCGGCGGCGCGTTTGCTGCAGCTGGGGCTGGTGGACGCGGCCGTGGTGGGCGGTGTGGACAGCTTGTGCCTGACCACGCTGTACGGTTTCAAGTCGCTGGAACTGCTGTCGCCCGACATCTGCCGGCCCTGGGACGCGCAGCGCGCCGGGCTGTCGCTGGGCGAGGCCGCCGCCTTTGCGCTGCTGCAAAAAGACGCCACAGCCAGACCCGCCGGCTGGCTGCTGGGCGTCGGTGAAAGCAGCGACGGCCACCACATGAGCAGCCCCCACCCCGAAGGCGCGGGCGCCGCCGCAGCCATGCGCGGCGCGCTGGCGCAGGCCGGGCTGCAACCCGCCGATGTGGACCACATCAACCTGCACGGCACCGGCACCCCCGGCAACGACGCCGCTGAAGACCGCGCTGTGTTTGATGTGTTCGGCCCGCAGCTGCCCTGCAGCAGCACCAAGGGCTACACCGGCCACTCGCTGGGCGCTGCCGGGGGTGTGGAAGCAGCCATTGCACTGCTGGTGCTGCAGCACGGTTTCATGCCGGCGGGGCTGCACGTGCGGCAGCTTGACCCGGCATTGCGTTGCCACTACCTGCTGCAGTGCAAGGCGGCTAACGTCAAAGTGGTGGCCAGCAATTCTTTTGGTTTTGGCGGCAGCAATGCCTGCCTGGTTTTGGGCAGGGCGGTGGGCGACAAATTTGGCGCTGAACTTGGCAATGAGCCCGATCAAGATCGCGCCCGCAGCAGCCAGCCACTTGCCGGGGCGGCGTCATGAAAGTGCAGGTGTGCGGTATAGGCTTGCTCGGCCCGGGCCTCAACGACTGGGTGCAGGGCGCTGCTGTGCTGCGGCAGGGCTGGCAGCCGGCGCCCACCGTGGTGCCGGCGCCGCAGCGTTTGCCGGCCACAGAGCGCCGCCGCGCCGGCACGGTGGTCAAGGCCTCCATCGGGGCGGCCGACCAGGCGCTGGCGGCGGCGGGCCTGGACGCCGCGGCTGTGCCCACTGTCTTCACCAGTTCCACCGGCGACCCGCTGAACTGCCACCTGTTGTGCGAAGCGCTGGCGTTGCCGCAGCGCTGGGTGTCGCCCACCCGATTCACGAATTCGGTGCACAACGCGGCGGCGGGTTACTGGCACATTGCGCTGCAGTCACGTGCACCGTCCACCAGCCTGGCTGCTTTTGATGCCAGTTTTGCCGCCGGCTTGCTGGAAGCTGCTGCGCAGTGCCTGGTTGCACAAACGCCAGTGCTGCTGGTGGCCTGTGACGTGCCTTACCCCGAACCGCTGCACACGCTGCGGCCGGTGGCCGATGTGTTTGCGGTGGCATTCGTGTTGGGCCCGCCGGGCGCTGCGGCAACCGGCCCGGTGCTGGAATTGCGGCCTGCCGCAGATGTTGATGATGTTGCCGTTACAGCAGAAGCTGATGCCGGCACACCTTGCGCCAACCCGGCGCTGGAAGCCTTGCGCCAGGGCATTCCGGCGGCGCGTGCGCTGCCGCTTTTGGTGGCGCTGGCGCAGGGTGCTGCGGCGCAGTTGCGGCTGCAAGGTGCACCTGGGCAGGCCCTCGATCTTCGGCTGCACAAGCATGCCCAATGACATGCTCAGTGACACGCTCACCGCCGCCTTGATGGACCCCGCCGGCATCGCCGCGCGCATCCCGCACCAGGGCCGCATGTGCCTGCTGCACGGCTTGCAATCGTGGTCGGCCGAGCAGATCGTCTGCACGGCCATCAGCCACCATGACCCTGAAAACCCGCTGCTGATGGGCGGCGTGTTGTGGTCGGCCTGCGGCATTGAATACGCGTCGCAAGCGATGGCGCTGCACGGTGTGCTCAGCGCAGAGGCAACTGCAGCGACGGCGTCGGCGGCAGCGGCAGGTGCAGCAGCCACTGCAGCGCCCCGCGCCGGCTTTTTGGTCAGTGTGCGCGGCGTGCAGATGTGGCTGCCGCAGTTGCACACCGTGCCCGGCGCATTGCGGGTGGCCGCCTACCGGCTGGCTGGCGATGCGCGCCAGGCCAGTTACCGGTTTGAATTGCACAGCGCGGCCGGCGCGCTGCTGGTGGCCGGCCGCGCTTCTGTGATCTTGCAGGCGCCCCTGCAGGCGCCCCTGCTGGCGCCCCCAAACCTGCCCGGCTGATGGCGCACCGCTGCATCTTCTTTGCCCCATGTTGACAACCACCGCACCATGACCCACAGCCTGCAAGGCAAACGTGCCCTCATCACCGGTGCCAGCGGCGCGCTGGGTTCGGCCATTGCGCGCCGGCTGGCCGCACAAGGCGCGCGGGTGCTGCTGCACGGCCACACCCGGCCCGATGCGCTGCACAGCCTGGCCGCAGACATCCGCGCGGCCGGCGGCCAGGCCGAGCCCTGTGTGTTTGACCTCGGCGACGACGCGGCCACTGCGCAGGCCGTGGCCACGCTGCTGCAGGGCGGGCCGGTGCAGATCATCGTCAACAACGCCGGCGTGCACGACGACGCGGTGTTTCCGGGCATGAAAGCGGCGCAGTGGCACCGCGTCATCGACGTCACGCTGCACGGCTTTTTCCGCGTCACGCAGCCGTTGATGTTGCCGATGATCCGCACCCGCTGGGGCCGTGTCATCAACGTGTCTTCGGTGGCGGCGTTGCTGGGCAACCGGGGGCAGGTGAACTACGCGGCGGCCAAGGGCGGCTTGAACAGTGCCACCAAGGCGCTGGCGCTGGAAGTGGCCAGCCGCGGCATCACCGTGAATGCCATCGCGCCGGGCATCATTGTTTCACCCATGGCCACCGGCAGCGCTGGCGGCGCCGGTGCTTTTGATGACGAGATGGTGAGGCGCCTGGTGCCGGTGCAACGCGCCGGCACGCCCGACGAAGTGGCTGCACTGGCCGCGTTTTTGGCCAGCCCCGACGCGGCTTACATCACCGGGCAGGTGATATCGGTGAATGGCGGCTTGTGTTAACGGCCTGCGGCTTGTGTTGATGGCCTGCGCCCCGGCGGGGTTGAAGTTAACCTGTTTGCTGCATCATTCGGGCCGCAGGCTCTGAGCCGATGGCACCCCACCTGTCTCGCCGCCGTGTGGGCCTTGCGATGGGCCTGTCTGCCGCCAGCACCGCCGCCAGCACCGCCGGCTGCAGCCTGCTGTGGCGCCCGTCGCCGGTGGCGATGAACGTGCTGTATCACCTGGACGCCTGCACCACGCGCGCGCCGGTGCTGCTGGTGCTGCTGCCCGGCGCCCACATGGCGCCTGAAGAACTGCAGCAGCAAGGTTTTGTACAACAGGTGCGCCAGCGCGGCCTGGCGGTCGACGTGATGCTGGTGGACAGCCACCTGGGTTATGTTTACGACGGCAGCCTGTTTGACCGCCTGCACCACGACGTGCTGGCCCCGGCACGCGCGCAGGGCTGGCAGCGCATCTGGCTGGCGGGCCTGTCACTGGGCGGTTATGCCGCGATGGGTTATGCCATGCGGCACCCGGGCATGGTGGAAGGCATCTTCGCGCTGGCGCCTTATCTGGGCCGGCAGCTGCTGGTGCAAGACATTGCAGCGGCGCAGGCGCAGGGTCGCAGCCTGCAGCAGTGGTTGGCCACGTCCAGCCCGCGCCCGGGCGGCAGCGGCGAAGCTGACAACGACCATGCGCTGTGGCGTTGGCTGGTGCAGCGCTCGGTGCACCAGTCGGTGCAGCGCCCAGCAGGCGCGCCGCTGTTGCACCTGGCGTACGGGCTGCGAGACAGGTTTGCCGCCGGCCACGCGCTGATGGCGCAAACACTGCCGCTGCAGCAGGTCAGCACCGCGCCGGGCGGCCACGACTGGCCGCCCTGGCGCACGCTGTGGGCGCAGTGGCTCGACCAGGGCCTGGCCAGCGGTTTGTGGTCCACCCGGTGCCCGGCATGACGGTGGCCGTAGTTGCTGCAGCCGCAGTGCCCGCTGCGCTGCAGGCGGATGCGACCGCAGCGCCGCTGATTGCGCCGCCGATCGTGCCGCTGATTGCGCCGCTGATTGCGTCGCCGATCGCGCCGCCGATCGTGCCGCTGATTGCGCCATTGGTGGTGGCCGCGCAGTCGCTGGTTTGCGCCGCCGGCGTTGGCGTGGCGGCTTTCGCGGCGCTGCTGCGTGACAACCGTTCTGCACTGACACCCAATACCGTCACCCGCACGCCGCTGCCAACCTGGGTGGGTGAAGTGCCGCGCCTGTTGCAGCAGGGCGTTTTGCCCGCTGCCCTGGCGCCGTGGGACTGCCGCGCCACGCGGCTGGCCTGGCTGGGTTTGCAGGCCGACGGTTTTGCAGCGGCTGCACACGCCGCCTGCCACCGCTTTGGCGCCGCGCGGGTGGGGCTGGTGCTGGGCACCTCGGCTTCCACCATCGGTGTTTCTGAAGCGGCCTATCGCACGCTGGACGCAGAGGGCCGCTTTCCGCTGGCGCTGCGCAGCGAAAGTTTGAACAGCATGCACGCCGTCACGGCCTTCGTGCAGCGGGCGCTGGGTGTGCTGGGGCCAGCGGTCACGGTGTCCACCGCCTGCTCGTCCAGCGCGAAAGCTTTTGCGCAAGCGGCGCGCTGGCTGCAGCTTTCGCTGGTGGACGCCGTGGTGGTGGGCGGTGTCGACGCCCTGTGCGACAGCGTGCTTTTTGGTTTTCACGCGCTGCAACTGGTGTCGCCCGCGCCTTGTGAACCTTTTGGTGCGCAGCGGCGCGGCATCAGCGTCGGCGAAGCGGCTGGTTTTGCGCTGCTGCAGCGCGCTGAAGACGGCAGCGACGGTGCTGAAACCGCTGCCGTGCACTTGCTGGGTTATGGCGAGGCCAACGACGCCCACCACATGTCCAGCCCGCATCCGCAGGGGCTGGGCGCCGAACGGGCCCTGCGCGCAGCGCTTTTGCGCGCGGGGGTGGCCGCGCACGACATCACGCATGTCAGCCTGCACGGCACCGCCACGGCCCTGAACGACAGCGTCGAGGCCGCGCTGGTGGCGCGTGTGTACGCGCCCAATGTGCACGCCAGCGCCACCAAGGGCTGCACCGGCCACACCATGGGCGCCGCGGGCATGCTGGGTGTGGTGGCCGCCAGCCTGGCCCTGCAGACAGGCTTGGAAACAGGCTTGCAGAAAGGATTGCCGGCAAGCTTGCAGGGCGGCACACCGGGCACGCAGCAGGTGGACGAAACCCTGCCAGTCTTGTTCAGACAGCAGTTGCGGCTGCAGCCTGCACTGCACAGCGCACCGCAGCGCGCCTGTATCGCTGCGGTGCACGCCTTCGGTTTCGGCGGCAACAACGCCGTGTTGATTTTCGGGCAGGGGCACCGATGACCCGCTGCTTCATCGAAGGCCTGGCGCTGTGGGCCCCGGCCCTGCCGGGCTGGCACATCGCCGCAGCGGCTTTTGGCGCGCCCCACGACGGCAGCACGGCCGCGCCACCACCAGCGCCACCACCAGCGCCACAGTCAGCGCGCCCCGCACCCGCGCTGCTGGCAGCCAACGAAAGGCGCCGCGCGCCCGACTCGGTGCTGGTGGCGCTGCAGGTGGCCGGCCAGGCGCTGCAGCATGCCGATGCGGTGGAACCTTATGCCGCCGTCGGTGGCGCCAGCGTTTTTGTCTCCAGCCACGGCGACCTGCCCATCACCGACGCGATGTGCAGCACGCTGGCCCACAACCCGCTGCTGCTGTCGCCGACGCGGTTTCACCATTCGGTGCACAACGCGGCCTCGGGCTACTGGGCCATCGCCAGCGGCAGCCACGGGCCCAGCACCGCGCTGTCGGCGCACGAACACAGCTTTGCCGCCGCCTGGCTGGAAGCCAGCAGCCAGTGTGTGGCTGAACAGCAGCCGGTGTTGCTGGTGGCTTACGACACGGCAGCCTGCGGCGGCCTGGCCAGTGTCAACAGCAGCCGCGGTCTGCTGGGCGTGGCGCTGCTGCTGGCGCCCGCAGTGGGGCCGCGCAGCCGCTGGCAGGTGATAACGGCGCTGCAGCCGGGGCCGGCAGCCGCTTTGCCGCTGCGCAGTGCAGCAGCCCGGGCGCTGGCCGACAATGCAATGTCGCCGGCATTGCCACTGTTTGAAACCCTGGCCCTGGGCCAGCCGGCACAGCTGCTGATGCCGCTGTCGCCGGGCCTCAAGCTCGAGTTGGTTTTGCAACCCCTGCCCCGTTGAAGCCTCGCCATCACCCGCCCGTCATGCAAACACCCGCGCCCATCACCCGCCAGCACGATGTGGTCATCCTTGGCGGTGGCCTGGCCGGCCTGACGCTGGCGTTGCAGCTGCGCCAGCGCTTGCCCGGCCTGGACGTGCTGGTGCTGGAACGCCGCCGCCACCCGGTGCCCGAGGCTTGCCACAAAGTGGGTGAGTCCACGGTCGAAATCGGTGCCCACTACTTTGAACACATGCTGGGCTTGCAGCTGCATCTGGCGCAATGCCAGTTGAAGAAATTTGGCTTCCGGTTTTTTTTCAGCGAAGGCCAGACCGACATCACGAAAGTGACCGAGCTGGGCGCCAGCACCACACTGCCGGCGGGCAGCTGGCAAATTGACCGCGGCATTTTTGAGAACTTCCTGGGCCAGGAAGTGCAGCGGCGCGGCCTGCAGTTTGTGCACGGCGCTGCGGTGCGCAAGGTGGACCTGGCAGCGACTTCAGGGGAAACGCACCGTGTGCACTGGCAAGACGCGAACGGCGAAACCTGTGCGGCTGCAGCGCCCTGGGTGGTGGACGCCAGCGGCCGCGCCGGCCTGCTGAAAAAGAAGCTCGGGCTGGCGCAGGACAACGCACACGCGGCGCATGCGGTATGGTTCCGTGTCAGCCAACATATCAAGGTAGATGAGTGGTCTGACGACCCCGCCTGGGCCGCGCGCTGCGTGGCGCCCAAGCGCTGGCTGTCCACCAACCACCTGGTGGGTGCGGGTTACTGGGTGTGGTTGATACCGCTGTCGTCGGGTTCGCATTCGGTGGGCATCGTGGCCGACCCCGCGCTGCACCCGCTGGAACGCATGAATACTTTTGAGCGTGCCATGCAGTGGCTGCAGGAATTCCAGCCGCGTTTGTTTCAAGACCTCGACGGCCTGCGCAGCCAGTTGCAGGACTTTGCTTTTTTCCGCCGTTTTTCGTACGACTGCAAACAGGTATTTTCCAGCCAGCGCTGGGCGCTGACGGGCGAAGCCGGTCGCTTTCTCGACCCGTTTTATTCACCCGGCAGCGACTTCATTGCGCTCGGCAACACCTACA
>JAYUPP010000505.1:0-2551 GCA_043760045.1 Betaproteobacteria bacterium | reverse complement strand
GCTGATACGCGACCAGCGCTGCTTCGTGCCGATGAGCCACCCGAAGCGTGTGACCCAAGGCACTCCACACAACAGGATTGTCAGGAAAACGCTGTCTCGTGGCGCGGTAGACGGCTTCACCTTCGTCTACTTCACCGCGCATTGCGAGCGCATGACTCAGCTGGGTATGGGAGAAAACGTTGTATGGAGAGCGGCGCCGGGCATACCAAAAAACAGCACGCGCGCGCGACCAATCATTTTGTTCATCGAGCGCATTGCCTACTACCGACCAACTGTGCGGATTGCCCGGTGCCCACACCGCAGACAGTTGGCCCAGTTCCAGCGCCCACGCAGCATCTCGCGCTCGGCCCTTCAGCGTCGGCGTGTTCGACGCCGGTTGCCCAGGCTTCAGCAAAAACCTGGCCAGCTGGTGGTGGCTCTTCACCAACGAGTGGCTGTCGCCAGAGGCTTGGGCGTAGTGCAGATGACGATGCATCAGTTCCACGAGCACCGGCCGCGCCGCACTGGGATTCCTGTCGTAGCCGTTCAAGAGCGGCTTGATGACATCGTCCCAATGCGGCGGCGCCAGCGGCTGGCGCGCAGCCCGCGCCAGCCCCGGCTGGTTGGCTGATGAATGCCGCTGATCTACCCAATGCCGCAAAGTGCGCAACGCATCTGTGGGGGAACGCAGCGCCATCGCTTCACGCACTCGGCTGGCCCAACGGTGACGCGACTTAGGGTCGACGGCGCGCGCTGTTCCAGCGCCAGCAAGTCCTTGATGGCGGCAACACGAGCCGGCGCGCTGACCTTGCACCGGATCAAAGGCAGCCCATCGGGCCCGGCCGTCACGCGATGAGAGGTGGCTGCCGGCGCCGTGTTTTCAGTCGTGACATGCGGCCTTGACGGATGAAGTCGGCCACCAGATCTTTCAGCGCACGCCCCTGCGCCAGCGCGCGCAGCTTGGCCCGGTGGATCAGGTCATCGCGCAAGTCGATGGTTGTTTTCACCTGATCAGTCTAAAAACTTGCTGGCTCCCTGGTTTGCTGGGTATCACAGTTCGCGACTGCTCAAGGAATTGGATACGCCACATCGTCAGGCGTATTCAGCGCCAGCGCCCGGTATTGATCGCGCCAGGCATCGGGCTGAAAACTGCCGCTGTCGCGCGGCGCCAAGTGGGCCACGATATCGAAGTGGTTCACCTTGTGCCCCACCGGCAACAAGTCCAGCTGCGCGGTGCCGCTGATGTGCGACATGATGCTGCGCGCTATTAGCGCGTTTGCCCAGGGGGTACTGCCGATGCCGTCCAGGCCGGTTTGCGGCAGGTACAAGTTGCCAGCGTCCAGGCTGCGGAAGATGCAGCCGCAGCGCGCCGCCAGCGCGTGAGTGGTGCGCACGGCTGCCAGTGCGGGCACGTCTATCCAGCGCAGGTCCATGGCGTAGCCGGTGCCCCACAGCAGCACATCGGCTTCAACCGTTTGGCCATCACTCAGCGCAACGCTATGGCCGTTGATGTTCACCACACTGCCCTGGTAACGGTGCAGACGATTGAAATGCGCCAGCATGCCGGGCCGGCCCGGTATGAGCTGGTCTTGCAACACGTCAAAAGGCTGCTGCGGCATGATGGCTTCGATGCCGAACCTGGCGTAACGCCCGCGCATGTCGGCATCAATGGCCGCACTTTGTTCGGCCGCCGTCTGGCCGCTGGCCTGCAGCCGTGCAAAACCGCGCACGCTGCCGGCGATGTGTTTGGGTTTGTGGGTGGGCACAAACCACTTCAGGCCGCGATAGAGCCAGCTGATGCGGCGCGCCCCTTGCGCCAGGCACAGTTCCAGCAGGTCGAAAGCCGAGGCACCACCGCCCACCACCAGCACGCTGCGGCCGTTCAAAACGGTGGTGTCGTGCAGTGCGCTGGCGTGCCACTCTTGCACCACCGAGCCGCTGCGCGGCAGCGCAGGCACCACCGGGCGGTTGTGCGCGCCGGTGGCCGCGACCAGGTGGCGCGCCTGCACCGTGCCACCGGGTGTGTGCAGCCGCCAGCCGCTGGCACTGGTTTCGGCGCGCAGCACGGGGGTGTTCAGTTGTATGCCGTCGGCCAGGCCGAAGTTGTTTACCCAGGCTTCGATGTTGGCCAGCACCTGGGGCTGCAGGGCGCCTTGCAGCGGCACACCGGCCAGCGCCCAGTCGGCCGGGCTGATCTGGATGTCTTGCCAGGCCGGCAACGTGCGCCACAGGCCGCCCACCGCCGGGGCGCATTCAAACACCTTTGCGCGCAGCCCGGCACGGCGCGCGTAGTGCAAATGAATGACACCGGCAATGCCGGCGCCGACGATGGCCACGTCCAGCGGCTTGGCGGCAACGGAGTTTTGCAAGCGGCTGGACATGCTGCGATTTCACACCATCGCAGCACGCACAGGTGCACCGTTTTGCACAGCCGCTGGGTGCCGGTTGCGGTGCGGCTCAAGCCGCTGTGAAGTTGCCGTGAAAGCCCAGCGGCAGCAGATAGGGCAGCACCGCCTGCGCCACCGGCCCGTCTTCCACATGCGCGGCGTCCAGCAAGTTCAGCACCGTGCTT
>JAYUPP010000504.1:0-2558 GCA_043760045.1 Betaproteobacteria bacterium | reverse complement strand
AGACCACGCAGAACTGAAAGCTGGCCAGCTGGCTGATCGGCGCCAGGTCTTTGTTGACGTCGTAGTTGAGCTTCTTGAAGACATGGGGGAACAGCACCACCGGGCCGCTGGGCATGACCAGCACGGTGTTGCCGTCGGGCGCGGCGTTCTTCAGCTGCTCGATGGCAATGCGCCCCGCCGCGCCGGGCTTGTTGTCGACCACCACGTTTTGCCCACCCAGCTGGGCCGGCAACCGTTCAGCCAGCAGGCGGGCAATGATGTCGGCCGAGCCACCGGGCGGGAAGCCCACCAGCACACGCAACGGCGGGCGGTCGGACTGGGCCCGCACGGAGGGCGCAGCCAGTGCGGTGGCAGACAGGGCGACGGTCGACAGAAGCAGGGAACGACGATGCATGGGCGGTGCTCCTCAAGTTGATGTCGTGCACTGTAGTGGGCCTGCAGCGTACGGGTTCGCCGCCGCGGCTCGGGATCAACCCTTGCGCCAGAGGCCGCCCGGGCGCAGCCCCGACCTGTCAGCCCCGCGTTCCGAATGCAGGGTAAGCCACAAGTGATGTCGCGCCGGACGGAACAAGAATACCTGCCCGTTGAGGCGTTATTGCAGCGCTCGATGTCTGAGTTCAGGAGCCCACGGCGTTGACATCTAAACCATGCAGCTGAAGCTCACCCACATCACCAAGAAAGTGGGAGCCGCCGCGTGGCTCTACGACATGAGTCTGGCCCCACAAAGCGGCGCGGTGACCGTGCTGCTGGGCGCCACCCAGGCCGGCAAGACCAGCCTGATGCGCGTGATGGCCGGCCTGGACAAACCCAGCAGCGGCAGCGTGCAGGTGGACGGCGTTGACGTGACGGCGCTGGGCGTGCGTGAACGCAACGTGGCCATGGTCTATCAGCAGTTCATCAACTACCCCAGCATGACGGTGGCCGACAACATCGCCTCGCCGCTGAAGCTGCGTGGTGAACGCGACATTCAGCGCCGTGTGCGCGAGCTGGCGCAAAAACTGCACATCGAGATGTTCCTCGACCGCCTGCCGGCCGAACTGTCAGGCGGCCAACAGCAGCGGGTGGCCCTGGCGCGGGCGCTGGCCAAGGGCGCCCCGCTGATGCTGCTGGATGAACCGCTGGTGAACCTGGACTACAAGTTGCGCGAAGAACTGCGTGAAGAGCTGACGCAGCTGTTTGCCAGCGGCAACTCCACTGTCATCTACGCCACCACCGAACCCGGCGAAGCGCTGCTGCTCGGCGGCCACACCGCTGTGATGGACGCCGGCGAATTGCTGCAGTACGGGCCCACCGCCGAGGTCTTTCACGCGCCCCAGTCGCTGCGCGTGGCGCGCGCCTTCAGCGACCCGCCGATGAACCTGCTGGTCGCCCAGTTGCAGGGGCATGAGCAAGGACAAGGCCTGCAGCTGAAAGACGGACGGATCTTGAACCTGACCCTGCCGACGGCCGCGCCGGTTTCAGCCGGGCAGTCCTTGACCTTGGGCGTGCGCGCCAACGCCTTGCGCCTGCAGGCGCGGCCCGGCGACTTGGTGCTGCAAGGGGCGGTGGAGCTGGCCGAGATCTCGGGCTCGGACACCTTTGTGCACACCGACACGCCGGTCGGTGAGGTGGTGGCGCAGCTCACCGGGGTGCACTTCTTTGACATCGGCACGCC
Source organism: Betaproteobacteria bacterium (assembly GCA_043760045.1). Classification (GTDB taxonomy): domain Bacteria; phylum Pseudomonadota; class Gammaproteobacteria; order Burkholderiales; family Burkholderiaceae_C; genus Rubrivivax. Next base: position 904 of record JAYUPP010000504.1, on the reverse strand, counting down.
CATCACGCTGCACCTCAACCCAGCCCAGGCCTATGTGTTTGGTGCTGACGGCGCGCTGCTGCTGGCGCCCCAGCGTGCCAACCGGCAAGGGGGGGCTTGAAATGGCCGCCATCACGCTGGACCTGGCCCATTCGTACAAGCGCGATCCGCAGGTGGAGGCCGACTTCGCGCTGCTGCCCATGAAGATGGACTTCCGTGACGGCGGCGCCTACGCGCTGCTGGGTCCTTCGGGCTGCGGCAAGACCACGCTGCTCAACATCATGTCGGGGCTGCTGGTGCCGTCCCAGGGCAGCGTGCAGTTTGACGGCCAGGACGTCACGCGCAGCTCGCCGCAGCAACGCAACATCGCGCAGGTGTTCCAGTTCCCGGTCATCTACGACACCATGACGGTGGCGCAGAACCTGGCCTTCCCGCTGAAGAACCGCCGGGTGCCGGCGGCGCAGATCAAGCAGCGCGTGGGCGAGATCGCCGAGATGCTGGAGATGAGCCACCAGCTCGATCAGCGCGCCGCGGGCTTGTCGGCCGACCAGAAGCAGAAGATCTCGCTGGGCCGCGGCCTGGTGCGCCCCGACGTGGCCGCGGTGCTGTTTGACGAGCCGCTGACGGTCATCGACCCGCACCTGAAGTGGCAACTGCGGCGCAAGCTCAAGGAAATCCACCACCAGCTCAAGCTCACGCTGATCTACGTCACGCACGACCAGATCGAGGCGCTGACCTTTGCCGAAGAGGTGGTGGTCATGACCCGTGGCCGGGCGGTGCAGATCGGCTCGGCCGAAGCGCTGTTTGAGCGGCCGGCGCACACCTTTGTGGGCCACTTCATCGGCTCACCGGGCATGAATTTTTTGCCCGCGCACTGCCGCTCGGGCGAATTGACCGTGGCCGGCCAGCCCCTGGCGCTGCCGGC
>JAYUPP010000503.1:0-6369 GCA_043760045.1 Betaproteobacteria bacterium | reverse complement strand
ACTGCACTTTGACGTCGTCCACATAAGCTGCGGCCCACAGGTCACCGCCATACGAAAGATCGTTCATCGCTGCCGATTCGGCGTCAATCTTGAAGTGCAGGCGCCGGTTCACATCGTCCACCGACCACAGCACCACCTGCAGGGTGGTGCCGCCCGGGGTGCCGATGACGAGTGGCGTGTCGTTGCGGCACAGGTCGCGCAGCGTCGCCAGTTGTTTGCTGGCACTGCGGATGCGAAAACGCGCCCATTCACCGGCGGTGTCGCCGCAGTTGATGGGTGCAGGTATGGTGTCTACAAAAGCCATGGCCGGCGGTCCTGGGTTTCGAAGCCCGGCGCGGCAAAAAAAGGCCGCGGCGGGCAGTCGAAACTATATCGACACCGGGGCGCAGAACCTGAGGCCGCCGGCCCGGCCCGGAACGCCGGCCTGTTCAGTGCCGAAAGTGGCGCGTGCCCGTCAGCACCATCACCACGCCGCGCTCGTCGGCGGCGGCGATGACTTCATCGTCGCGCATCGACCCGCCGGGTTGAATGACGCAGCTGGCGCCTTCATCGATGACCACGTCCAGCCCGTCACGGAACGGAAAAAAGGCGTCGCTGGCGACCGCCGAGCCTTGCAGCGACAGCCCCGCATGCCCCGCCTTGATGCGCGCGATGCGGGCGCTGTCGACACGGCTCATCTGGCCGGCGCCCACGCCCAGCGTCATGCCGCCGCCGCAAAAAACGATGGCGTTGCTTTTCACGAATTTGGCCACCTTCCAGGCGAACATCAAATCGCCAAGCTGCTGCGCGCTGGGCTGCAGTTTGCTGACCACCCGCAATTCGTCTTGCCGCACATTCTTGACGTCAGGCGTCTGCAGCAGCATGCCGCCGCCCACCCGTTTGTAGTCCACCCCGTTGGCCGCCAGGGCGCCGGTGGGCAACGGCACTTCCAGCACACGCAGGTTTGGCTTGGTCGCCAGCAGGCGGCGCGCTTCGGCGCTGTAAGCCGGTGCGATCAGCACTTCCACAAACTGCTTGTTGTCGCCGATCTGGCGCGCGGTGTCAGCGTCGAGTTCGCGGTTGAAAGCGATGATGCCGCCGAAGGCCGATGTGGGGTCGGTTTGCCAGGCCTTGGCGTAAGCATCCACCAGGCGCGCGCCCACCGCCACGCCGCAGGGGTTGGCGTGTTTGACGATCACGCAGGCCGGCTCGTCAAAGGTCTTGACACATTCCCAGGCGGCGTCGGCGTCGGCAATGTTGTTGTAGCTCAGCGCCTTGCCCTGCAGCTGCTGCCACAGCGCCAAGGTGCCGGCAGCCGGCGCTGCTTCGCGGTAAAACGCCGCCGCCTGGTGCGGGTTTTCGCCGTAACGCATGTCTTGTGTCTTGTGCAGCTGCAGCGTCACGATTTCAGGAAACGGTTGCCGCACCGGCACCGCCGCGCCCTGCTCTTCGGCGCCGGGCTGCAGCGCGCTGAGGTAGCTGCTGATCATGCCGTCGTAGGCAGCGGTGTGTGCATACACTTTGGTGGCCAGGCGCAGGCGTGTGCTGCGCTGCACGCCGCCCGGGCCGTCCAGTTCGGTCAGCACATCCGCATAGTCGGCGGGGTCGATCAGCACTGTCACGTCAGCCCAGTTTTTGGCCGCCGCACGCAGCATCGCCGGGCCGCCGATGTCGATGTTTTCGATCGCGTCGTCCAGCGTGCAATCGGCGCGCGCGGTGGCCTGCGCAAAGGGGTAAAGGTTGACGACCAGCAGGTCGATGGTGGCTATGCCCAGCCGCTGCAGCGCCGCCATGTGTTCGGGCCTGTCGCGCCGCGCCAGCAGGCCACCGTGCACCGCAGGGTGCAGCGTTTTCACGCGGCCGTCCAGCATCTCGGGCAGGCCGGTCACTTCAGCCACTTCGGTGACGGCCAGCCCGGCCTGCGCCAGCAGCCTGGCGGTGCCGCCGGTGGACAGCAGGCGCACGCCGCGCGCGGCCAGCGCGCGTGCCAGGTCGAGCACGCCGGTTTTGTCTGTTACCGAAAGCAGCGCGGTTCGGGTGGTATTGATGGGGCGCGTGGTCATGGTGGGGGAACTATCCAAAAGGGGCCTGCGCTCAATTCGCGAGCTGGTATTCAACCAGCTTGCGCCGCAGCGTGTTGCGGTTGATGCCCAACCACTGCGCGGCTTTGCTCTGGTTGCCCTCGGCGTGGCGCAAAACCACCTCGAGCAAAGGTTTTTCTGCGACGCCTAAAAACAGCTCGTGCAGTGCGTGGGGTTCGCTGCCGCTCAAGTCGCGCAGGTAATGTTCGACGCTGCTGCGCACACACTGTTCGATGTCCAAGCTGTTCATGCGCAGGCCGCCTCCAGCGGCTGATGGGTGGGGTGAGGGATGACGTGGGGCGCTGGGTGCGCCAGGTCGGCAGTGGTGGGCCCAGGTTGGGCCACGTCCACGCACGCCGTCGCCGAAGCAGTCTCAGCCTTGCCGGGCCAGCGGTCGTGCTGCTGCGCCATCTGGTCAAAGAACAGCGCCAGCGCGTCGAGCTGTTCGCCGCAGCTTTGCAGGCTGTTGAAGTGCTCGCGGAAGGCCAAGCCGGCCGGCACGTCACGCACCGCCCAGCCGATGTGTTTGCGTGCCGTCAGCATGCCGATGTGTTCACCGTACAAGGCGTAGTGGTCGTGCAGATGTTCGGTCAGCCAGGCCTGCACGTCGCGCACCTGCGGCGCTGGCGGCAACACACCGTGTGCCATGAAGTGCGCGATCTCGGCAAAGATCCACGGCCGGCCCTGCGCCGCGCGGCCCACCATCACCGCGTCGGCGCCGGTTTGCTGCAGCACGCGCCGCGCCTGCTGCGCGCTGTTGATGTCGCCATTGGCCACCACCGGTATCTTCAGCGCCGCCTTCACGGCCGCCACAGTGTGGTGTTCGGCATGCCCACCGTAACCTTGTTCACGCGTGCGGCCGTGCACCGTCACCATCTGCACACCGGCGGCTTCGGCCACGCGCGCCAGGCGCACGGCGTTGCGCTCGGCGGCGCACCAGCCGCTGCGCATCTTCAGCGTCACCGGCACGCCGCGTGGCGCGCAGGCCGCCACCACGGCTTGGACAATGGCTTGCGCGAGCGGTTCGTTTTGCATCAGCGCCGAACCGGCCCACACCTTGCAGACTTTCTTCGCCGGGCAACACATGTTGATGTCGATGATCTGCGCGCCGCGGTCGATGTTGTAGCGCGCCGCGTCGGCCATCTCGGCCGGGTCGACGCCGGCAATCTGCACGGCAATGGGTGCACTTTCACCCGTGTGGTCGGCGCGGCGCGAAGTTTTCAGTGTCTGCCACAGTTCGCGCTTGGAAGTCACCATTTCGCTGACCGCATAGCCCGCGCCCAGCCGCTTGCACAGCATGCGAAAGGGCCCGTCGGTGACACCGGCCATCGGCGCCACGAAGTAGCGGTTTTTCAACTCAAACGGGCCGATGTGCATGCGGGGCGTGGTGTGAAACGCAGCGGGCTGCAACGCACAGCGCTGCAGCGGGGTGGCTGCTTAAAAAAGAGGCGCGAGTATAGCGACGGCACCTGGGGCCAAGCGGGTGGGCCCGACCCTGCCGGCGCTGGCGCCGCAACACCGTGACGCAGCCCAGGGCCCTTGCGCAGCGCCCCTAAACTTCAGGTGTTCATGGATTCCTGGCTGCACCCTTTGTTGACCGCGCTGGCGCTGCCCCAATTCGGGCTGCTGACGGTGTTCGTGGTGTCTTTGTTGTCAGCAACCCTGCTGCCGATGGCCAGCGTGCCTGCGGTGTACGGCCTGGTGAAGCTGAACCCGGAACTGTTCTGGCCCGCGCTGCTGGTGGCCACGGCCGGCAACACCGCCGGTGGCGCCATCAGCTACTGGATGGGCTGGGGCGCCGAAAAGGCGTTTGAGAAACTGGCGCACCGCACCCCCACCCAGTTGCGGGCACTGGCCTGGCTGCAGCGTTTCGGGCCCTCGGCCTGCCTGCTGTCGTGGTTGCCTTTTTTGGGCGACCCGCTGTGTGCGCTGGCCGGCTGGCTGCGGCTGGCGTTCTGGCCTTGTGTGGGTTACATGGCCATCGGCAAATTCCTGCGTTACCTGTTTTATGTCGGCGGCCTGTACTGGGCGGTGCCTGGGGCCTGGGCACCCCTATGAAAGCCACCGTGCACCCTCTGATGGGGGCACCGCAAACCCGGCTGCACGCCGACAATCGAACGGCCGCTTGCCGCCGCGCTAACTTTCATGATGAGAGGCAGCGCCCCGGATCATGAAAGACTTACACATCAAGCCACACACATCATGAGCACACCCACCCCTGCCTACGACGGCCTGACCACCACCTGGACGCGCCTGCACCACTTCGGCCACTTGCAGTCCATCGCCGGCTGGGACCAGGCGGCCAACATGCCGCCCAAAGGAAACGAAGCGCGCGCTGCTGCAATGGCCGAGATGTCGGCGCTGATGCACCGCATGCGCACCAGCGCCGAATTGCCGGCGCAGTTGCAGCGTGCCGAACAAGAAAACTTGACGGCATTGCAGCGTGCCAACTTGCGCGAAATTCACCGCCAGTGGCACACCGCCAACGCGCTGCCTGAAAGCCTGGTGCAGCGCCAGCGCCTGGCCACCGCGCGCTGTGAACACGCCTGGCGCACCCAGCGCCCGGCCAACGACTGGCAAGGTTTCCTGGGCAACTTCCGCGAGGTGCTGGCGCTGGCGCGTGAACAGGCCACCCTCTTGTCGCAGCAAATGGGCCAGCGCAAATACGACGTGCTGATGGACAGCTTTGAGCCCGGCATGACCTGCGCCGAGGTGGACCGTGTGTTTGGCGACGTGCGCCAGTGGCTGCCGGGGCTGATTCAGCAAGTGACCGAAAAACAGGCACTGGCGCAAGCAAGGCAGCCGCTGGTGGAACCCGTGGGCCCTTTTGATCTGGGCGCGCAGCGGCGGCTGTGTGACCAGGTGATGCGCCTCTTGGGATTCGACTTCGAAGGCGGGCGCCTGGACGTCAGCACGCACCCGTTTTGCGGCGGCGTGCCGGAAGACGTGCGCATGACCACACGCTTCACCGACCACGAATTCCTGGGCAGCCTGATGGGCACGGTGCACGAGACCGGGCATGGCCGCTACGAACAAAACCTGCCGCGCGAACTGTTGGGACAGCCGGTGGCCGAAGCGCGGTCGATGGCGCTGCATGAAAGCCAGAGCCTGAGCTTCGAGATGCAGCTGGGCAGCCACCCTGGGTTTGTCAAACAACTCGCACCCCTGCTGACCGCCGCATTCGGTGCGCAGCCTGCTTTTGAGCCGCACAACCTGCAGCGCCTGATGACGCGTGTGCGGCGCGGGCTTATTCGGGTGGATTCCGACGAAGTGACCTACCCGGCGCACATCATCCTGCGTTACGAGATTGAAAAACCGCTGATCGAAGGCGAGATCGAAGCCGAGGACATCCCCGCGCTGTGGGACCAGAAAATGCAGGAACTGCTGGGCCTGGATACGCGCGGCAACTACAAAGACGGCCCGCTGCAGGACGTGCACTGGCCGGAATCGCTGTTCGGGTACTTCCCTTGTTATTCACTGGGTGCCATGTACGCCGCACAGTGGTTTGCCGCCATGCGCCGCACCCTGCCCGACCTGGACGCGCAGATCAACGCCGGCAACCTGGCGCCGGTGTTTGGCTGGCTGCAGCAGCACATCTGGGCCCAGGGCAGCATCTGGACCACCGACGAACTGGCGCTGCGCGCCAGCGGCGAAAGGCTGAACCCGGCGCACTTCAAGGCGCACCTGCAGGCGCGCTACTTGTGAGGCCTTGCTCCCCGCCCCTTTAAGGGATAGGGAACCATACAAATGGACCGTTAGCCCTAAGCGGCTTTCTGCTCGCAATTCAGCATCCACCGGATGCCGTAACGGTCAGTGAAGCTGCCAAAGTAAGCGCCCCAGAACATGTCCTGCAGCGGCATTTCAACCACGCCGCCGGCGCTTAAGCCGTTGAACAGCCGTTCGGTTTCGGCGCGTGTGTCGGGCTCCAGGTTCAGGTGCATGTTGTTGCCGGGCGTGACCTTGAAGCCCATCGATTCGGGTGCATCGGTGCCCATCAGCACATGCCCGCCCAGGATGGCCAGCTCCACGTGCATCACCAGTTGTTTGTCGGCCTCGGTCATGGGCGGCTGGCCGGGCGCGGTGGGCATATCGACAAAGCGGTGGATGGGGCCATTGAAGTTGCCGCCGAACACGCTTCTGTAGAACGCAAAAGCGGCTTCGGTGGTGCGCGGAAAGTTCAGGTAGGTGCTGACGCGGGCCATGCTTGGGCTCCTTTGCCTGAGGTGGTAACGGGGCCTGCTGCCAGCATAAACCCGGCCCGCAGATGAGGGGGCCATCAACAGCTGTGGTGACAGACATCACACGGCAG
>JAYUPP010000502.1:0-6378 GCA_043760045.1 Betaproteobacteria bacterium | reverse complement strand
GGTTGTTGTCGGCCTCAGTGCCCAAGGTTCGGCCCAGCGTGGGTGTCATGGCCGAGAACTCGCGCACATCGCCGCCAGCGCGGATGTCGATGTTGCCTCCTGCCAGTGTGCCCACTGCCTGCTGGAATCGAGGGCGATAGACCCACCAATCGGTGCTTAAGAAGAGTTGGAATTCAAAGTCGGTTTGGCGCGGTCGACGCATCCATTCAGTCACCCAGAGGTCGCGTGTGTTTTGCGGCCCGTCAATGTTGCCGCCAGCACGAATGCTGATGCCGCCACCGTCCACCGCCCAGCGGTTGTTGCCATTGACCTCATCGTCGCTGGCGCCAATCTTGCCCGCTGTATAGATCGACGAATAGACGCTGGCAAAGCGCACGTCACGTGCCGCTGCCAGGTCGATGCGGCCGGTGCCCGTGCGCACGCTGGAGGTGGCGCCCGTGAACAGCAAATTGCCGGTGTCCGTGCTTGGCCGCGCCACGGTGGCCATGGCGTCGCTGGAAGCCAGGTCGGCGCCGCCGATCAGTCGGATGTTCCAGGTGTCCCCAGCAACAATGCGGTGGTTTTCATTCTGGTTCGCGTCGTTGAGCAGGAAGTTAGCCCGGTTGGTGGCGAGGTTACTGGTATTGGTGGCGAAGTCGGTTCGTTCATTGGGCGCGCCAATGGTGTTGTTGATGCGAAGCGTGCCAGCGGCGCGAATGCTCAGCGTGCCAGGCTCGCCGCCCGTCAACCAGGGCGAAGAGGTTGCACCCAGGCTGCGCAGGTTCCAGTTGGCGTCCAGGCTGAGGTCGCCCGCGGCTTGCAGTTCTGTCGCCCCCAGCAGCCGTGCACCGCTCAAGGTGCCTCGCTCGTCGCGCAGGCTGCCTGTCAGGCGGGCGCTGAGGGCTGAAGAATTCTGCACAAAGGACTGATGGTCAGCGGCCCAGGTGGCGATCTTGGCGCTGGTGATGCTGGTACCCACGGTACTGGGGCCGTAGATGCGCAGGGCATCCACATCCACCGATGCGACGCTGTCGCCGGATGGGCTGAAGCGCTCGATCGTGCCTTGCAGCTGGTGGCCTGCATCGACGTTGCCCAGCGCGTCGCGGGTGATCGCAAAAGTCACGGCACCCGCGGGGCCGCCGTTACCGGCGCTGACGTCGATGCGGGCGCTGTTGGCGAACTCCAAAGCCCCGCTGCGGGTGGTCAGCTGAACCTCGCCGCCACGGGCTCCGGTCTGGGTGGCCTGGGCCAGGACTTGGGCGTTGCCACGCAAACTCAGCCCGGTTTGTGCGCTCAAGGTCACCTGGGCGCCGCCGTCCTGGGCACCGGTGCCCACGGTGCCGGCCACGTCGATGCGGCCCGTGTCGGCGCTGAGCTTGACGTTGGCAGCCCGCACCTCGTCGGTGGCCGCCACGCTGATGTCGCCGCTGCGCAGGCGCAGCTGGCGCTCGCGCAAGAAGCCGCCGCTGTTGAGTGCCGCGTTCAGGGTCGAAAAGTCGCTGCCGCCCAAGAGCCGCGTCAGGTCCAGATCGACCGACCCCTGGCGTTGGCCTTCAGCGGCCAAGCCCAAGAGGTTGCCGCCACTGGTGAAGCTGTCTGCCCGCACCGTCAGGGCGCCGGCTTCGCCCAGCCGCAGTGCCTGACCATCCGGGTGGGAAAAGGCCGCAGCCGAGACATCCACTTTGGAGCCTGCCGCCAGCGCCACCGCGCCGCGTGCAGCGGTGAGGGTGACCGTACCTCCGCCAGCGGCCACCACCGAGCCGTTGAAGTCCTTGGTGCTGCCGGCCGCGTCCAGCCTGGCGGTGCTGGACAGTGTGATGCCATCGGCGGCGCTGGTGCCCAGCGCGTTGAGGGTGATGCCCCCCGAGGCAGCCTGAACTGCGGTGCCCACATCGATGCGGCTGCCTTCAAGGGTCAGTTGCCCGCCCAGTCCGGGCTTGGCCGCGGCGGCAGCGGTGATGGCTGTTGCGCCGGCGCTGCCGGGGCTTAGCTTCACTTCAGCGTAGACCGGGTTGGTCGCAGAAAAGCTGTCTGCCGCGCTCAGGCGCTGTTGGGACGCGCTGGCGGCCGAGACCAGCGGGGTCTCCAGCAGCAAGCCGCCAGCCGACAGCAACGAGCCTTTGCCAACACTTTGCAAGACACCCTGCGCTGTCAGCTGCAATGCACCGAAGCCACTCACCGCTTTGTCGCCTGCACCCAGCGTCAGCGTCTGGGCTTGCATCGACAGGCTGCCAGCCCCGCGCACCGATGCGGTCGCTGCCGCGTTGCTGTTGATGAAGTTCAAGTTCTGCGCCACCACCACGGCTTGCGCCTGCTGGCCCGCCGTGGCCACGCCACGCAGGACGGGTGTGTCGAGTGTCAGTTGCTGCAACGAAGCAGAGCCCAGGCTGGCGTTGCCCAGGAAGTCGATCGCCTGGTAACCACGCAGCACCAACTCGTCCAGGTTGGCATAACCCGCCAAGTCGGTGTTGGACAAGGTCAAGCCGGTCAAAGGCGTCGTGGCGCCGAGGGTTTGGCCCAAATTCAGCTGGCCTGAGGACAGACTGAGCGAGCCACCCAAGCCGTTGACTCCACCAGCACGCAAAGCGCCCGTCGACTGGGTGGCGCCGGTTGCGTCAATCAACAGCGAGCGCGCGGCATCAAGCGCTGCCCCAGAACCAATGCTGACCACGCCCGTTCCAGCGCCACCGGCGTCCCGCTTCAAGCTGGCCTGGGCACCGGTGCTGAGACGGACAAACGCGCCGTTGTTCTCCAACTGAATGACACCAGGCAAGGCAAACGACTCGGTGCCGGTGGCGGTCAGCGCGCTGCCGGCGGCGATGTCGATGCGGCTGGTGGCCGACAACAGCAACTCGGGCAAGACCAGCGGGCTGGCCGCGGTGTTGGCAATCTGCACTTGGCTGGCTGCGGTGGTGATGCGCACCCCATCGGCAGTCTCGCTGCGGCTGCCGCCCAACAGCACGCTGGCGTTCAGGCGGCTGAGCGACTCGGCACTGAGCTGCAAGAAACCCGTGCCCGTGCCGGCGTTGGTGACCGTGTCGACCACCGAAATGCGGCTGCCTGCAATATCGACTTGGGCAGCGCGGGCAGGGGTCATCGATTTGCTGGTGCCGCTCTCGGTGAGGAACTGCCCCTGCAACTCTAGGGTCTGGGCATTGGCCAAGGCCAGTCGACCAGCGTCCCAAGGGGCGGCAGGCGAAGTGCTGCGGCTGCGCTCGGTGCTTTGCGCGAACAGGGCAGCGCCAGACAGGGTGAAGTCAGAACTCTTTTGAACTGCAGCGCCAGGCAGCACCACCACACCAACGCTCAGGCTTTCGCGCACATCGGTGCCCACGGCCGTGCGATGGCCGGCCAAGGCCACGCTGCCATTGGGCAACGCCACCGTCTGACCCGGTTGCAGATTGCGATAGGCCGCATCGGTCTGCAACTGCACCAGGTTCGCGTCGGGCAACAGCGCAAAGCGCGCCGGCAAGAGAACGTACTGGCCGGCTGGCACCGCGCCGCCGCTGCCGATGTCAATGCTGTCGTAGAGCACCGCGTCGCGGCCATTGGCCACCGAGAACCCGAAGCCGGGGTCTCTGCGATTCATCACGTCGTTGTCAAACGGCATCGACGCCAAGCGGGCTTTGGGAATGATGGCAAAGGTGTTGCTGGCGACGGTCGTGATGTCGGTGTCGCCACCATTGCCCGGCACAAACTCCACCGCCAGAACGTCGCCGCCACCACGCAGGTCGACGGTGGCGCCACTGCGCACGGCCAGATCGGGCGCGCTCAGTTCGATTCGCTTGCCTGGGCCCGCGGTGGATGTCAGCACGCTGGCCGATCCCCCACTGCCATCGTTGTAATTCCAGGTCAGGCCAGCGACGGTTGAGCCGTAAAGCACCGTCAAGCCATCGGCAGAGACCGACGTGGTGCTGCCACTGCCCAGTTCCAGCAGCTTGCTGGCGCTGAGATCCAGTTGGCCTTGCGGTGCCCGCACCACCCCGTTTTGCACGATGGTGGGCGCCTGAAGACCCAAGGCTCCGCCGGCCGAGTAGACCGAGCCTGGCGTCTTGCCGTTGCTGCTGACCAGCAAATAGGGGTCGCTCAGCGTGGGGCCCGCCACCGCGTTGGCCACCGACACCGTGAAGTCGCTGCGTGTGGTGGGGTAGAGCTGTGCGGCGCGGAATTCCAGGTTGCCCTCGGTATGGAGCCAACCGATTTGTCGACTCTCACTGCCACTCAGTGAACCGGCGACGTTGACCGTGACCGCGCGGCCCGTGAAGCGAACGTCGCTTTCACTTTCAAAACGCGAGACGGCAGCGCCATTCAAAGTCAGGTTGCCGAAGAAGTCGATGGCGTCAGCCTGCACCGTCAACAAGCCGGAGCCGGCACGCGTGGCTAGCACGGGCTGCTGCTTGTCCGGCGCCAGGCGCCACACTGGTGGCGCCCCGGTGTCCAGTTCACGCGGTCCCAGAGACTGCCCCAGGGCCACCTGCGCTGACACCAATCGCACCTGGGAACTGCCGGCCAGGTCGATCAAGGGCGCGTCCAGGCGAATGCCGCGTTCGAAGGCCAGCGTGCTGGAGCCTTGGAACTGAATGACGTTCTCGGACAGCAAACGGAGTTTCGCAAAGCCGCCCGCCGCCAGTTTGTCCACATCCACCACGGCGTCGCTGGTGGCGGGCGCTGCGGTCACCGTCTGCCCTGCGCCAGTCACCACGATGCGCCGCGCCGCCGGCAGATTGACTTCACCGTCCGGGCGGGTGCTTTCCAGTGCAAAACTGCCGCCCGCGGCAGAGTCGCCGCTGCCTTGGCCCACCAGGGTGGCGGCCAGGATGGTCTGCCCTTGGCTCTTGATGACCACGGTGCCCGCATGGCCGGCCAAGGTCTGTTGCGCCAACGCGGGGGAGGAGCCGTTGTAGCTGGTGTCGACCACCTGTTGGACTCCGCTCACATCGACTTGTGCACCCGCACTCAGTTGCACGCCCGCAGAGGTGGCGGTCAGGTTCACGGTGCCGCCGTTGACCAGCGTGCCCAACGTTCGCCCGGCATCGTTGGGTGTGCGGACAAACGCACCCTTGGTAGACAGGCTTGCAGTGGTGCCCAGCACCAAGTTGCTGCTGTTGGGTGCGTTGCGGCCGCGCAATGTCAGGTTGATGGTGCCCCCTGGGGCGGCCAAGGCGCCATCCAGGCTCAGGCCGTCAGTGGCCACCAAGGTGAGGGTGCCGCGTGGATCGGTGCTGATCTTGGCCCGTTCTTGCACTGTCACGCGTGCTGCGTCCAGCGTCAGGCTGGCTGCCGTTCTGCGGTGGTCGGGCAGAAGTTCAATGCTGCTGGCGTCACGCAAGGGCGCGCCCGTGGGCCACGCCATGGCGGCGGCCATGTCCAGCACCAGGTTCTTTTGCTGCACCAGCAATGTGGTGTCACTCAACACAGCAATGGAGCCTGCATCACCCGTGGCTTTGATGCCGATGTTGGAAAAGCCCGCTTCTGAAAACAAGCTGGCCGGCAATCGGGTGGTGTCGGCCGCGATGGTGCCGTTGGCCAAGGTCGGCGCCAGCACCACGCTGTTCATGCTCAGGTTCAGCCGGCCGCCGTTGCCAACGGCGTGGCCCAGCAGTTGGGCTTGCAGCCAGTCGGGGGTGGTCTGCACACCCAGCCCGTTGGCAATGCTCAGCACACCGCCATTGCCGGCGGTGATGCGCTGTGCGCTGTTGATGGCCGCGCCACCGCTCACGTCCAGCACCGACCCGCGATCGAACTGCGCCTGTTGGCTTGCGTCGGTGCCTGCAACGGTGATGGCGCCGCCGTCCAGGGTTGACTTCGTGCTCAGGCCATCCGCGCTGAGCCGCCCCAAGGGCGTGGCTTCGCCAACAAAGCTGCCGTCTCTGCTGGAGCGGTTGATCCACTGCCCTGCGGTAGACACACTGGCACCGGTTCGAAAGTGGATTCGGGCATCCGTGCTGACCGGGTTGGCGCCGATGAGCGTACCCAAGTCCACCAAATTGATGCCCACGGTGCCAGCAGGCAGATGGATGTCGCCCGCCACATCGACACTGCGGCCTGTCCAGGTGAGCTTGGCTCCTGCGTCGGCCGCCAGCCGCACGTCCGCGGGCAGGGTGATGCGGCCGTCGGAATGGAGCACCACGTTGCCAAAGCCGGACTCTTGGATGCCATCTGCCGTCTGTCGGGCGGGGCTGAACACCTGCGTGGCGGCCAGCGAGAACGAGTCGCGTTGCGCGGAAGTCAAAACCTCGTTGGGGGCAAACGTTGATCCCAACGAGTCAATGGCCTGCTGACGCCAGTTGATGTTGCCGATGCGTTGGCCAATGTTGTAGGTGCGGTTGTTGCTGTCGCCACGCAGGCCGTTGCCAATGTTCAAGGTCGCACCGCTGGGTGCGGCGTTCAGTTGTTCGC
>JAYUPP010000501.1:0-6383 GCA_043760045.1 Betaproteobacteria bacterium | reverse complement strand
GCCATCATCCTGCCCAATTGCGCGGTGGCTTTTGGCCAGACCGTGGCCGAGCGGGTGCGCCAACGTGTGCAGGGCATGCCCATCGTGCTGTCGGCGCTGCCGGTGGCGGCCAGCACCGCAGCGGCGGTGCAGGTCACCATCAGCGTGGGCGGTGCCTTTGCGCCGCAGTGGGTGCGTTCCACCCCCAGCCTGTGGCAAGAGCGTTCCGACCAGCAGCTCTACCAGGCCAAGTTTCAGGGCCGCAACCGCGTGTGCCTGGAGCCGACCGCGGTGTCATTGGTCAGCAGTGAAGAAAAGCGCCTGTTGTTTGAGACGTTCCAGATTCAGGACCACGAATGAACGCCAGCACCCTGCTGCCACCCCCGTCGCCGCGCATCATGGCCGTCACCAGCGGCAAGGGTGGTGTGGGCAAGACTTTTGTTTCCGCCAACCTGGCTGCGGCGCTGGCGCGCGGCGGCCGCAAAGTGCTGGTGCTGGACGCCGACCTCGGCCTGGCTAACCTTGATGTGGTGCTGAACCTGTTTCCAAAGATCACGCTGCATGACGTGTTCACCGGCAAGCACCCGCTGCAGGACGCCATCCTGCCCGCACCGGGCGGTTTTTCGGTGCTGCTGGCGGGTTCGGGCATGGTGGAGTATTCGCGCTTGACGCCTGAAGTCAGGGACCATCTGCAGTCCGTCATCACCCAGGTGGCACCGAAGTTCGACCATGTTTTGCTGGACACCGGCGCCGGTATTTCCGATGTCGTGCTGTACACCGTGTCGCTGGCCGGCGCGGTGCTGGTGGTGGTGACGCCCGAGCCGACGTCGATGACCGACGCCTACGCCACCATCAAAGTGCTGGCCACGACACAAGGGCGCCGCCATGTGCATCTGCTGGTCAACCAGACCCGCAAGCCCGGCGAGGGGCGCTCGGTGCGACAGCAGTTGCAGCAGGTGGTGGACCGCTACGTCAACCCCACGCTCGACAGCCCGCTGCGCATCGAACTGCTGGGCGAGGTGCCGGTGGACCCCGCCGTGCGCGAAGCCGTGCAGCGCCGGCAGTTGCTGATGCAGACGGCGCCGGGCGCAGCGGCCAGTGTGGCGCTGGTGGCGGCGGCGGCAAAACTGTCTTCTTGAAGGCGTTGGCATGAAGCTGGCCAACGCCAGAGCCAAAGTCAGCGCCAGCGTCAGAGCCAACGTCAGCGCCAACGTCAGCGCCCGCGCCCGGGCGATGGCGCTGGCGCCGGTCTTGGCGGGCTGCATCGTGGTGCCACAAACCCGCGAGGTTTATGACCCCACGTGCCAGGTGCTGACGCGGCAGGTCACGCTGGCTGCGGCCTACATCGGCGGCTTTCAGCGCTGTGCCGGTGAAGGCTGCCTGGCCATGCTGACAGCCGCCGGGGCGGTGACGGCTGCCTCGGCGGTGATCTCGGGCAGCATTGCGCTGGTGGGTAACGTGGTCTACTGGTTTGAACGCCAGGGGCAGTGTCTGCACCCGGTTGCGCTGCCGCCGGCGCCGGCGCCGGCTGTCAGTGCGGTTCCGAAGTCAGCCCCGAAATCAGCCCCGGAGTAACCCCCGCAGTAAAACGATCAGCGCACCCGAGCCGCCCTGTGGCGCGGTGGCTTGTGTGAACGCCAGCACAGCCCCGTGCTGACCCAGCCAGCGCTGCACCTTGGCTTTCAGCACCGGTTCGCGGCCGGGTGAACCGTGGCCCTTGCCGTGCACCAGCCGCAAGCAGCGCCAGCCCCTGCGGTTGGCTTCGCGCAGAAAGCCCGACACGGCTTCGCGGGCGGCGTCGCGGCGCAGGCCATGCAGATCGAGTTCGGCCTGTATCGACCAGTGCCCGCGGCGCAGGCGGGCCAGCACGTCGCTGGCCAGGCCCGGGCGTTGAAAGCTGAGGCCGTCGTCGGTGAGCAGCAGGCTTTCCAGGTCCACCTCGTCAGACAAGGCTTCGGCCAGCGCGGCGCGCTCATCGGCCTGGCGCTGGCGCGGTTCCGGGCTGGGCCGGGGCAGGGCGGGCAGCGCCAGGCCGTGTTGGCGCAGTGGCGTCACGGCGCCCACGCTGTCAGCAAAAAAACGCTGTTGCCGCGCCGCCGCGGCCCGCAGCGCTTGCGCTTGCAACGTCACTTTTGCGCGCTGCTCGGCCAGCTGCCGCTGGCGTTCGAGCAGCACCTTGTGCAGCGGGCCCAGGTCGGCCAGCTGGCGGGCCACCTCGCGCGTCTTCACACGCGTCTTCACATAAGCCCCCGTTCGGCCATCGACACCACGCTGCCCTGCGCCACCACCACATGGTCCAGCACCCGCACATCCACCAGGTGCAGCGCACGCACCAATTGCTGCGTCAGGTGTTCGTCGGCGCGTGAAGGCTCGGCCACGCCTGAAGGGTGGTTGTGCGCCAGCACCACCGCCGCAGCGTTCAGCGCCAGCGCGCGGCGCACCACTTCCCGGGGGTAGACGCTGGTTTGTGTCAGCGTGCCGTAAAACATCTCTTCCAGCCCCAGCATGTGGTGCTGCGCGTTCAGAAACATCACCGCGAACACCTCGCGTTCGCGCCCCGCCAACTGCAGCGCCAGATAGTCCTTTACGCGACCCGGTGTGTCGTAGACGCCGGCGCTGCGCATGGGTTGTGCCAGCGCCCGGCGTGCCATTTCCACCACCGCCAGCAGTTCAGCACGCTTGGCTGGCCCCAGCCCCTTCAGGCCTTTCAGTTTTTCGGGGCTGGCCTGCAACAAACCCGCATAACCACCGCAGCTGTGCAGCACCTGCTGCCCGAGTTGCAGCACATTGCAGCCCTTGTAGCCGGTGCGCAGCAGCAGCGCCAGCAGTTCGTGGTCGGCCAGCGCAGCGGCACCCTGGGCGAGCAGCTTTTCACGCGGGCGTTGGTCGGCGGGCAAATGCTTCATGGCGGCTGTGGGTTCGGGCGGGTGCGCTGCAGGCTTTGGGCACGGGGCCCGGACACCCCTCGGTACAATGCTACGCAGTCTATTTCAGACTTTCAGCGCTGCAGCCACCGCAGCTGAAAACGCCGCTAACTTTCCGCCAACCCGCCGTGAATCTTGTTCAACCCGGATCGTTTCTGACCCTGCACTACCGCCTGGCGGGGCCCGATGGCACGTCGGTGGTGACCACTTTCGATGACAAACCGGCCACGTTGTCGTTGGGCGCCGGGCAGCTGGCGCCGGCCATCGAAGAGCGGTTGCTGGGCATGGCTGAAGGCGCACATGAAACTTTCGAGTTGGCGGCGGGTGCTGCTTTTGGGCCGCGCAACCCTGACTTGCTGCAGCGCGTGAAGTTGTCGCTGCTGCATGAACTGGGCGACCCGGCTGCGGTGTATGGCCCGGGTGATGTGGTGCAGTTCCCAACGCCTGATGGCCAGGGCAGTTATGCCGGCGTGGTGCGGGACAGTGGCGCCGACTGGTTGCTGTTTGACTTCAACCACCCCTTGGCCGGGCAAGCGGTGAGGTTTGAAGTGCAACTGCTGGGGGTGTTGTGAGCGAAGCCATCGAAGAGGTGCTGCTGGCCGAACCGCGCGGCTTTTGCGCCGGGGTGGACCGCGCGATAGAAATCGTTGAACGCGCGCTGTTGCGTTTCGGCGCCCCCATTTATGTGCGCCACGAAATTGTGCACAACACCTATGTCGTGAATGACCTGAAAGGCAAAGGCGCCATCTTCATCGAAGACCTGGCCGACGTGCCCGCCGGCGCCACGCTGGTGTTCAGCGCCCACGGTGTCAGCAAGGCGGTGCGTTCTGAAGCGGCCACGCGCGGCTTCCGCGTGTTTGACGCCACCTGCCCACTGGTCACCAAGGTGCATGTCGAGGTCGCCAAGTTGGCCAAAGAAGGCTACGAGTTCATCATGATCGGCCACAAGGGCCACCCCGAGGTTGAAGGCACGATGGGGCAGTTGAACCAGGGCATTTATCTGGTGGAAGAAGCGGCTGACGTGGCGCGCGTGCAGCCCCAGGGCGTGAAGCTGGCCGTCGTCACACAAACCACGTTGAGCGTGGACGACGCAGCCGCCATTCTGGCCGAAGTGAAACGCTGCTTTCCGCATGTGCGTGAACCCAAGCAGCAGGACATTTGTTATGCCACGCAGAACCGCCAGGACGCCGTGAAGGTGATGGCGCCTGCGGTGGACGTGGTCATCGTGGTGGGCAGCCCCACCAGCAGCAACAGCAACCGGCTGCGTGAACTGGCGCAGCGCCTGGGCACGCGGGCCTACATGATTGAAGGTGCACAAGACCTGGACGCTTCGTGGTTTGCAGGCAGCCGGCGTGTGGGCCTGACGGCCGGCGCCTCGGCGCCCGACCTGCTGGTGCAGCAGGTGGTGGCACGCTTGCGCGAACTGGGCGCTGTGTCGGTGCGCCACATGCAAGGCGTGCAGGAAAATGTGCACTTCCCCTTGCCGTTAGGCCTGGGCGACCGCAGCATGGCGCAAGCCCTCGGCGCCGCGGCGGCTTCTACTGAACCGGGTTCACCATGATCGATATTCAACTGCTGCGCCGCGACTTGGCTGCGGTGCTGACGCAACTGCAGCGCCGCAAAAACCCGCAGCCATTCCTGGACGTGGTGCGTTATGAAATGCTGGAAGCTGAACGCAAGACCATCCAGATCAGCACCGAGCAACTGCAGGCAAGGCGCAACGCCGCCAGCAAACAGATAGGCCAGCTGAAAGGCAAAGGCGAAGACACAGGCAGCCTGATGCTTGAAGTGAACGGCATCGCCGACGCCCTGAAGGCCGGCGCCGACCGCCTGGACACGCTGCAGCATGAACTGCAAACACTGCTGATGGGCCTGCCCAACCTGCCGCAGGCCGACGTGCCTGTGGGCAGCGACGAAACCGGCAACGTAGAAGTGCGGCGCTGGGGCCGGCCGCAACGCGCCGCCGATCTGGGCTTTGCGCCCCGCGACCACACTGATTTGGGTGCCGCACTGGGCCTGGACTTCGACACCGGCGCGTTGCTCAGCGGTTCGCGCTTCACCTTCCTGCGCGGCACCGCGGCGCGCCTGCACCGAGC
The DNA here is from genome assembly GCA_043760045.1 of Betaproteobacteria bacterium. Classification (GTDB taxonomy): domain Bacteria; phylum Pseudomonadota; class Gammaproteobacteria; order Burkholderiales; family Burkholderiaceae_C; genus Rubrivivax. Next base: position 1,384 of record JAYUPP010000501.1, on the reverse strand, counting down.
CCTGGCGCAGTTCATGCTGGAAACCCACACGGTGCAGCACGGCTACACCGAGTGCTACACGCCTTACATCGTCAACCGCAACATTCTGGAAGGCACGGGGCAACTGCCGAAGTTCAAGGACGACATGTTTTGGGTGTACAGAGGGTCGAGCGAAAGTGATGGCGATGGTGAACAGGCGCAGCAAGAGCAATATCTCATCAGCACCAGCGAAATCTCGCTCACCAACACCGTGCGTGAACGCATCCTGGACGCCAGCCAGTTGCCCATCAAGCTGACTGCACACAGCCCCTGTTTTCGTTCAGAAGCCGGCAGCGCCGGCCGCGACACACGCGGCATGATTCGCCAGCACCAGTTCGACAAAGTCGAGATGGTGCAGGTGGTGCAACCCGAGCACAGCGCCGCCGCGCTGGAAGAAATGGTCGGCCACGCCGAAACCATATTGCAGAAGCTGGAACTGCCTTATCGCGTCGTCGCGCTGTGCGGTGGCGATATGGGTTTCGGCGCTTCCAAAACCTACGACCTGGAAGTCTGGCTGCCGGCGCAAGACACCTACCGCGAGATCAGTTCCTGCAGCAACTGCGATGCCTTCCAGGCGCGGCGCATGCAGGCGCGCTTTCGCAACGCGCAAGGCAAACCGGAGTTTGTGCACACGCTGAACGGCTCGGGACTGGCGGTGGGCCGCGCCATGGTGGCGGTGATAGAAAACCACCAGCGCGCTGATGGCGCCATCACGGTGCCGCTGGCGCTGCGGCCTTACCTCGGCGGTATGGAAGTGCTGCGCTGAAGCGGCTGGGTGCAGCGGCTGGGTGCAGCGGCGGGTGCAGCGGCCCGGTGCAGCGGCCCGGTGCAGCGGCGGGTGCAGCGGCGGGTGTAGCGGCCCGTTGCGCCGCCGTTTCAATCGGCCGGCTGAATTCAGGCCAGCCTTTGCGCAGACTTCCCGCGCGTCATGCCCAAAGCCATTGCGCTGGCCAGCAGTGCCAGTGCCCAGCTCGCCGGCTCGGGCACCGTGGCGTTCAGCGGCGTGGCGGTGATGCGGGCTGTCAAGCGTGTGGAATCGCCTTGGAAGTCGCGGTTCGGGCCCACCATGAAATGGATGCGCTCACCCGCGCGCACGCTGATGTAGGCGAGTGCCTGTTCGCCGCTGTTGCCGCCATTCAGGAAGCTGCCGCTGGCCAGCGCAGCTGCACCGCTGCCGAGGTCCACCGACCCCTCCACGCCGTCACCAAAGTTTGCATTGGCGTCCATGTCGTCGAAACGAAAGTTGATCGCCAGCAGGGCGTCAAAAGGGCTCAGAGGTTGAGAGTTTTTCGAGCGTGCCCGAGAGGCGCGTCAAAACGTGCCCAATCCAGGCGCAAAGCACAGCCATAGCCCGGCTATGGCGAGC
>JAYUPP010000500.1:0-6391 GCA_043760045.1 Betaproteobacteria bacterium | reverse complement strand
CGCGCGCGCCCTTGAGCAAGCGCGCTTCGAGCGCGGCCGACACCCACAACGCACCCATCAGCACGACGACCGCGGTGAACACACCTTCCAGCAGCTTGCGCACCGAAAGCTGTGTGCTGCCGACCCTCCAGCTGATGGCGTCCAGCTCTTTCAGCAGCAGCGGCATGACGCCGGTGATCCACAGCACCACGGCGAGCCAGGCCAGCCACGACACGCTGCGTTCCACCACCCGCATCAGCTGCGAGCCGGGGAAGGTGTTGCGCAGCACCCGCACCGTCACCCGTATCACGAGCAACGATGTCAGCACCGGCACCACCAGCTTGAACACCGCCAGCGGCAGCTGCGGAAACACCAGTTGGGTGCCGAGGGCCCAGCGCGCCAGCAGCGCCAGCAGCAGCGCCAGCACCGGGAACAGCACACCATCGACGATGGTTTTGCCGAACCAGATGGAATCGCCGTCGGCTTCAGTTGCTGCGCCGCGCCACAGCCGCACCAGCACCCAGGCGAGCGCCAGGCAGGCGGCAAACAGCGCCAGCTCGATCAGCACCGTGGGGCGCGTCAGGGCCTGCAGCAGGTCTGCGAGGTCGTTGTTTGCGGTGGGGGTGATGGGCACGGTGGGGCTGAACTTCATGCGTCAAGAAACGGGGTGGGAGATGGCGGGGCTGCCATTTCACCCTCACCCCAGCCCTCTGCCTTGAAGGGAGGGGGAGCCGAACTCGTCCCCTCGCCATTGAAGGGATAGGGCGCCGGATTTGCCCCCTCTCCTTTCCAGGGAGAGGGCTGGGGTGAGGGTGAATTTGCCCCCAGCCCGTTTGTCTGCGAACGCCAAGCGCACACAGCAACCGCGAGCGTTCTTAAACCCCGGCCAATACACGCAGGTGCGCGGCCACGCTGCGTGCCAGCGCACCCAGGTTGTAGCCCCCTTCCAGGCACGACACGATGCGGCCCTCTGCGTGCTGCTCGGCCACTGCCACCAGCTGGCGCGTGATCCATTCATAGTCGGCTTCCACCAGCCCCATCTGGCCAAGGTCGTCTTCGCGGTGGGCGTCGAAGCCGGCAGAAATAAACAGCATCTGCGGCGCAAAACGCTGCAGTGCCGGCAGCCACTGTTGTTCGATCGCCGCCCTGACCGCAGGGCCGCGTGTATAGGGTGGCAGCGGCACATTCACCATGTTGTCGCCCTTGGGCACGTCGCCGCTGTAGGGGTACAGCGGGTGCTGGAAAAAGCTGCACATCAGCACGCGTTCGTCGCCGGCAATGATGTCTTCGGTGCCGTTGCCGTGGTGCACGTCAAAGTCGATGATGGCCACGCGTTGCAGGCCGTGCACGTCGAGCGCGTGGCGCGCGGCCACGGCCACGTTATTGAAAAAGCAGAAGCCCATGGCCTGGCTGCGCATCGCGTGGTGGCCGGGTGGGCGCACCGAGCAGAAGGCGTTGCGCGCGCGGCCGCTGATGACGTCGTCAGTTGCGGCCACCGCAGCGCCGGCGGCGCGCAACACGGCGTTCAAGGTGGCCGGGCAGGCGATGGTGTCGGGGTCGAGCGCCCGGGTGCTGCCGCTGCTGGCCAGCTGCTGCAGCATGTCTTGCAGTTCCAGCACATAACCCGAACTGTGTGCGCGGTCCAGCTGGTGCAAGGTGGCCAGTGGCGCCTGGCGATACGACAACGCCACGTCCAGGCCGGTGGCCAGCAGGTGGTCGGCGATGGCGTTCAGCCGCTGGGGGCATTCGGGGTGGCCGGCGCCCATCTCGTGGGCGTGGCAGTCGGGGTGGCTGTAGAAAGCGGTGCTCATAGGTTGTTTTTGTTGGCCTTGTTCGTGCCTTTCATCGCACGATGGGCCGTTGCCATTTACGTTAAGGTGCTGCGCATGGACCCAAGCCTCACGCGCCAGTTGTCTCGGTTGGTTGATCAGATTAGCACGATCGTGGTGGGCAAACGCCCGCAGATCGAAGACGCCGTGGCCTGTTTGCTGGCCGGTGGTCACCTGCTGATAGAAGACGTGCCGGGCGTCGGCAAAACCACGCTGGCACACGCGCTGTCGGTATCGCTGGGGCTCGATTTCAGGCGTGTGCAGTTCACCGCCGACCTGATGCCCAGCGACCTCATCGGCGTCAGCGTCTTCGAACGCAGCAAAGAGGCCTTCGTTTTTCACCAGGGCCCCGTGTTTGCGCAGGTGCTGCTGGCCGACGAAATCAACCGTGCGGGGCCCAAAACGCAAAGTGCGTTGCTGGAAGCGATGGAAGAGCAGCAGGTGTCGGTTGAAAACGAGACGCGGCCTTTGCCGAAGCCGTTTTTCGTCATCGCGACACAAAATCCCAGCGACCAGCTGGGCACCTACCCGTTGCCCGAAAGCCAGCTCGACCGCTTCTTGCTGCGCATCACGCTGGGTTACCCCGACCGCCAGGCTGAACGTGAACTGCTGGCCGGCGGTGACCGCCGCGCGGCGGCGCTGCAACTGCAGCCGGTGCTGCGCCCTGACGAGCTGGTGCTCGCGCAGCAGGCGGTGCTGAAAGTGCGCGTGGCCGACACGCTGCTGGACTACTTGCAGGCGCTGATTGCCGCCACCCGTTCGGGCACCTGGTTTCGTGAAGGCATCTCGCCGCGCGCCGGCATTGCGGTGCTGCGCGCTGCCCGCGCGCGTGCGCTGATGGCCGGCCGCGACTATGTGGCGCCCGACGATGTGCAGGCCATCCTGCCGCAAGCGATTGCGCACCGCCTGGTGCCGGTGGCGGCCGCCGGCCGCGGGCCGGTGGAGCAGGTGCGGGCGCTGATCGAGGCCACCGCAATTCCGTGACGGCCGTGTCCTGGTCGCCGCGTGCTCAATTTCGCCGCTGGTGGCAAAACCGCCTGCCGCGCAGCGACACCTGGCAGCTGGGCCAGCGCAACATCTACATCCTGCCCACCAAGGCGGGTGTCATCTTTGCGCTGACTTTGGCCGTTATGCTGCTGGCCGCCATCAACTACCAGTTGAACCTGGGTTATGCGCTGACCTTTTTGCTGACGGGCGCAGCGCTGGTGTCGATGCACATCACCCACGGCAACCTGCGCGGCCTGACGCTGCACCTGCGCCCCGCTGCCGCCAACCATGCCGGCCGGCCCGCGCCGCTGGAGGTGGTGATCACCAACCCCGGGCGCGACCGTTACGGCCTGATGTTGATGTTTGAAGAGCGGGCCCGCCACGGCAAGGCCAGTGCCTGGTGCGACGCCAGCGCCGGTGCACAAACACGCGCCATGCTCAGCTTCGTGCCCGCGCAGCGTGGCTGGCACGAAACGCCGACGCTGGTGCTGGCCACTGTGTTCCCGCTCGGCCTGTTTCGCGCCTGGACCCTCTGGCGCCCGGCCAGCCGTGTGCTGGCCTGGCCCACACCGGAAGATCCACCGCAGCCCTTGCCCGCAGCGGCCAGCCGCAGCGGCGACGAACGTGACGGGCGGCGCGGCGCCGGCAGTGAACTCGACGGCGTGCGGCCCTGGCGACGCGGCGACAGCATGCGCCAGGTGGCATGGAAAAAAGTGGCGCGCAGCGGTGAACTGGTGAGCCGCGAAACGGCGGGCACCGCAACCCGTGAACTGTGGTTGGACTGGGCCGAAACGCCGGGCGCCGGGCGTGAGCTGCGGCTATCGCGGCTGGCGGCCTGGGTGTTGCTGGCCGACCGCGAAGGCCTGGACCTGGGCTTGAGATTGCCGCACCACGCACTGCCGATGGGCCAGGGTGATGCCCACCGCATCGCCGCGCTGGACGCGCTGGCGCAGTTTGACTGACACGCACATGGCAGCCCCGGCCGCATCCCCTTCAAACGCATCCCGTTCAAACGCATCAACCAGCGCCCCGGCAGTGCAGCCCCCGGCGCGGGCCCGCGTCACGCTGCGCGAACGCCTGGCGCACCTGCCGCGTGACACGCGCGACACGCTGTTCCAGTTGCTCGTCATCGCCTGGACCATCACGCCCCACCTGCTGCACCTGCCGCTGTGGTGCGGCCCGATGGCGGCGGTGCTGCTGCTGTGGCGCGCCCACCTGGCGCTCAGTGGTGGCGCGTTGCCCAGCCGCTGGACCGTGACGGCGGTGCTGGTGCTGGCCAGTGCGCTGACGCTGTGGGGCGAACGCACGCTGCTGGGCAAAGAAGCCGGCATCACGCTGCTGGTGGTGCTGATGTCGCTGAAAACACTGGAACTGCGCGCCCGGCGCGACGCGCTGGTGGTTTTTTTCCTCGGCTTCTTTCTGGTGCTAACTCAGTTTCTGTACTCACAGTCGCTGGGCACCGGCCTGTGGCTGCTGCTGGCGGTGTGGGGTTTGTTGACGGCGCTGGTGCTGGCGCACATGCCGGTGGGGCGGCCCGATCTGTGGCGCGTGGCCGGCATCGCCGCGCGCACCGCAGCGCTCGGGCTGCCGCTGATGCTGGTGTTGTTTGTGCTGTTTCCGCGCATGGGGCCCTTGTGGGGCCTGCCACAAGACGCGGCGGGGCGCACGGGCTTGTCGGGCAGCATGCGGTTGGGCGGCGTGGCCTCGTTGGCTGAAGACGATTCGATCGCTTTTCGCATCCGCTTTCTGGGCCCGGTGCCAGGGCCCGAGCAGTTGTATTTTCGCGGCCCGGTGCTCAGCACCTTTGACGGCCGCGACTGGACACGCCTGGTGCCTAACTTCTCCGCGGAGCAGCGCCCGCGCTTGAACCTGCAACTGCAAGGCGAGCCGCTGGCTTACGAAATGACGCTTGAGCCGAGCCGGCTGAACCTGCTGCCGCTGCTGGAGATGACCCCCGACGCCGACAGCGCCGCTGGCGCCGATGCAGGGCGCGCTGGCAGCGCCGACGCCACACCGCAGCTGGACAACACGCTGCTCACGCTGCGTGCCGACGGCCAGTGGCAAACCGACCGCCCCCTCACCGAGCGCGTGCGCCTGCAGGCCCGCGCCTGGCTGCGCCACACCCATGGCCCCGCGCAGCCGGTGCTGGGCCTGCGCGACCTGGTGGCGTTGCCGCCAAACGCCAACCCGCGCACGCTGATGTGGGCGCAGCAGCTGCGCCAGCGGCCTGAACTGCGCCAGGCCTCAGCGCAGGCTTTGTCGGCCGCCGTGTTGCGCCACATCGGCGTTGCTGGCTACACCTACACGATGGAGCCCGGCCTTTACAGCGGCGACGCCATCGACGATTTCTGGTTCGACCGCAAGCTGGGTTTCTGTGAACACTTTGCCAGCGCCTATGTGGTGGTGATGCGCGCCATGGACGTGCCGGCGCGTGTCGTCACCGGCTACCAGGGCGCTGATGAGCGGGCACAGGATGGTTATTATGTGGTGCGGCAGCGCAACGCCCATGCCTGGGCCGAATACTGGCAAGCCGGCGTGGGCTGGGTGCGCGTGGACCCGACGGCATCCGTGGCACCCGACCGCGTGCGTCTGGGCCGCAGCCTGCGCGCGCCGCCGGGCCTGGTGGACGGTGCCATCAACACCATCAACCCGGCGCTGGCCGCGCAACTGCGTGGCTTGTGGGAAGGCGCCAACAACCGCTGGAACCAGCTGGTGCTGAACTACGCACGCGGCCAGCAGCTGGACCTGCTGAAACGCCTGGGTTTTGAAGCGCCTAGCTGGCAAGAGCTGACCACCACCTTGATTTTGCTGCTGTGCAGTGCGGCGCTGTCCGGCGCTGCTTGGGCGCTGTGGGACCGCCGTCGGCAAGACCCCTGGCAGCGGCTGCAGCAGCGCACCGCTGCAGCGCTGCTGGCGCTGGGTGTGCCGGTGCAGGTGCACCACGCGCCGCGCACGCGGGCGGCGCTGGTGCGGCAGACATTGGGGCCGGCCGGTGAGCAGGTGGCGCGGCAGCTGGAGGCGCTGGACCGTCAGCGTTACGGCCACGAGAGCGGGGTGCCGTCGTTGCGCAGTTGGTGGCGTGCTTTTCGAGCGTGCACCAAAACCGTGGTGCGGGCGGTTGCTGCGGGGTCGTGAATCCAGAAGCGGCAGTTGCCAGCGCCCGAAGCTGCGGCAAGCCTGCAAGGGCGCGGTGATTGTGAGCACCCCGCTGGTGGCTGGCACATGAGGGCTGGCGGGGTCCACCAGGCGCGCTGTCGTCTGGACCAACCATGCACACGCCGCATGCACACGCCGCATGCACACGCCGCATGCACAAGCCGCCACCTTCACGCCGCCGTGAAACTTCCTTGAGGTTTTGGAGAACTTGTCTGATGACAATCTGATTTGGGCGTTGTGTTCACCCCCCAAACAGGAGTTGAAAGATGAAAACTGTTCAAAAGCAAAGCCATGCCCACCGGTTGATGCGATGGTGGCCCGCTGCTGTGCTGCCCATACTGGTGGCGTGTGGCGGCGGCGACGTTGCCGAGGCGCCAGCCACAACGGCCCTCGGTGCAAATGATGACCGTGCGCAGGTGCTTTCCACCAACACCGCTGCG
>JAYUPP010000499.1:0-2569 GCA_043760045.1 Betaproteobacteria bacterium | reverse complement strand
TGTACCCCGAAGACCAGTACGCCATCCGCGCGCTGCGCGCCGGTGCGTATGGTTACGTCAACAAGGGCGGCGACCCACAACTGCTGGTGCAGGCGGTGCGCACGGTGGCGCAGGGGCGCAAATACGTGACGCCGGAAATTGCGCAGATGCTGGTGGAAAGCCTGACCACACCGGAAAGCGAACACCCGCACCAGAAACTGAGCGACCGCGAACTGCAGACGTTGTTGATGATTGCCAGCGGCAAGCGTTTGGCTGACATCGCCGAAGCGCTGCGCCTGAGCCCGAAGACGGTGTCGGTATACCGCGCCCGCGTGTTGGAAAAACTGCAGTTGGCGAACAACGCTGAATTGATGGTGTATGCCCTTCGCAATGGGCTGGTGGAGCAGTAGCGCGTGGGGCCGTTGTGCGGCGCGCGTTTTTTGAGGTGAAGGCGCATGCTGCCCGGGTCTTCCCCAGCGCCTTTCGAAACGCCCTTGCACGACCCTTATGCCATGCGCACGGCGGGCCGCGAATTGCTGTCGGTGGCCCTCATCGACAGCCGCAACCGGCTGCTGCAACTGCTGGCGGCCCACGAGTCGGCACCCACGCTGCAGCGTGCTGCGCTGGCCGGCTGGTATCAGGAATACTGGATTGCGCGCCATGTGCAGCGCCAGCGGGGCGAAGCCTGCGACGCCACCGCGCCCAGGCTGGCCGGCATCGAACCCGCAGCCGAACGCTGGCTGGAAGACGGCGTTGCCGCATCCGCCCAGGCCTTGCGGGCCTACCTGCAAGACACGCTGGAAACCACACTGGAACTGCTGGCTGGCAGCGAAGAAACCGATGCCGGTTTGTACTTTTTTCGGCTGGCGCTGCAGCACGAAGACCGCCAGTGCGAAGCGCTGGCGTTGGGCCTGAACGGCGGCAACCCGCCGGCGCGCCCCCAGCGCCCCGCGCTGTGGTTTCCCGGCCAGCGCTGGCAGTTGGGTTCAGCCCCCGGTGGCCTGGTGCCCTGGGCTGAACGCTGGGCCCATGAAGTCAAGGTGCCCGAGTTCGAGCTTGACGCGCAGCCGGTGAACTGGCAGCAGTTTGTTGAATTTGCCGACGACGGCGGTTACGACCGCCCCGAGCTGTGGGGCGCCGAGGGCCTGGCCTGGCTGCAGCAGCAGGCCGCTGCGGGCAACAGCCGCCGCGCGCCGCGCGACGTGGAGCAGCTGCGCGGCGGCGTGCTGGTATTGCGGCGCGTCGCCGGCAAGCTGGAATTGCAGCGCGCCGCAGCCGGCCAGCCGGTGCTGCAGGTCAGCCGCCATGAAGCACAAGCCTGGTGCACCTGGGCCGGCCGCCGCCTGCCCACCGAACCCGAATGGGAACTCGCCGCCTGCACCGCTGCGTCTCGGGGTTATGCCTGGGGTGAAGTGCTGGAATGGGTGGCCGGCAGCGCGCACCCGTGGCCGGATGCCGGGCCGGTGCCGCCGGGGCAACTGGAGGCCGGTCTGGGCGCCCCGCTGCACGGCTTGCCGGTGGCCCACGCCCAGCTTGCGGGTTCAACGCCGGCCGGCGGCGTGCTGCGCGGCGCCACCAGCGCCTGCCACCCGCGCTGGCGCCACCCCAAGGCGCGCCGCTTCGCCGCGTTTTCAGACGACCTGGGACCGGTGGCTTTCAGAAGCTGCGCCTTCTGAACGATATTTTCTCGTCTCCAGGGTCGCGGCGCGCGGCAGATGATCTCAGCCCCCGCAACCTGCGGCGCCGTGTTTCACTTTCTGGCTGCGGCGCCTTGCATCTGGATCAATGCTTTCAGCTGGCCGCGCACTTCGGCCAGTTCCCGCTGCTGTGTCAGCATGATGCTGCGCATCTCACGCTGCTGCTGGATGAGTTCGGTGACTTGGGTGCGCAAGGCCGAGATGTCGGTCAAGCGGTCCATCACGTCGGTGAGCACGCTCATGGCATCGTCTTCATGATTCCAACTTGGCGGCCGCCTTCTGCAGTTTGCTCATTTCGCGCATGAAGGCGGTGTGCTCGGCGGTGTTGGCTTTCAGATCGGCCAGCATGGCGTGAATGTCAACTTGCGCCTTCAGCGTGCCTTGATCCAGCGTTTTCAAGTCGTCGGTGGTAACGCCCGCAATGGCTGCGTCTACCGCGTCGCGCATCAGTTCAGACACCGAGCGCCCGGTTTTTTTTGCTTGGCGCGACAGCGCTTCTTTTTGCAAGGCTTCCAGGTACACCTGGGTCAACACCATCGATCCCATGTCGGCTCCTGTCATGACTCACCATCAATGCATGACAATGTATATCAACCTTCATGCGCCGTCAATTTTGAGCGCCGGCCAGGCGGTGGCGCTCCGGGGTTCAACGGCGGCGGGCATACCATCACCTGAGCAGGCCCGGGCAGGTGCTTGCACAAAGCAACACCTGCCACCGATGCACCCATTGAACCCGCCGAGTTGAGCGCCATGGACAACGTTGATTTGCAAGTGCTGCGCCAGGTGGTGTTGTGGCTCGCCAGCGGCCACGCGGTGGTGCTGTGCACCATCACCCGCACCTGGGGTTCGGCACCCCGACCGCCGGGCTCGAGTGTGGCCATCCGCGACGACGG
>JAYUPP010000498.1:0-2572 GCA_043760045.1 Betaproteobacteria bacterium | reverse complement strand
CAGTTTTCGGCCCAGCCCGCAATCAGCGAACTGGCAAACAGCAGCACGCCGGTGAAGGCCGCAAACAGCGCGGTGGGCCCCAGCAGCGTCAGGCTGTGCAGCACATGTTGCGCGTGTTCGGGGCCCACCAGTGGCGTGCCGAAGGTGGCCCACGCCAGGCCTTGCAGCACCAGCAGCAGCGGCGCGCAGGCGGCCACGTTGCCGACGATGGCGACAGCCTGCGAACGGATGAGCTGCGCCACGCGATCGACAAATCCTTCAATCTCGGCGTCGCTGGCGTTGCGGCCGGCGGGCAGTTCGGCGGCCAGCGCCGGCGCCGTCATGGCCGGCTGTTTGGTGGCCACGATCCAGTGCAACAACATGATCAACACGAAGCTGCCGGCGTAGTTCAGGCCGGCCACAAACCCGGCCCAGAAGGCCGACAACACCCAAGCGCCCAGCCAGAACTTCAACAGCGTGGTGCCGGCGATCACCACGCCGCCGCCGGCGGCGCGGCGCAGCATCTGCAGCCACTGGGCGCGGCTGTTGGCGATGTAGTGCTCGCCGGTTTCTGCGCTGCGCTCGGTGACCTGCCGCGCCAGCAGCGAATAGTGGCGCGCAAACAGTGCCCGCACGCCGCGCGCTTCCTGCAGCGTGTCCACCAGCGCCAGCAGCAGGTGCTGGTTTTCGGCGCTGTTGTCGGGCGACAGCACAGCGCCCAGCAGCAGCTCGATGCGGTCGGTGCGTGCCAGCACCTGGTCGAGGTCAAACACGATGTTGACCGAGACGCCAAACTCTTCCAGATGCGGCAGCACACTTTGGGCGGCCTGCCGGCAATGGTTCAGCAATGCACGCAGATAAGCCGCTTCGCGCAGCGCATCTTCGGCGCGGCCATCCAGCGTGGCCTGGCGCACGTTTTGCGCCGCTTGTGACAGCTGCCGGAAGGGCTCGTCACGCAACAGTTCGGGCGCCATGCGCTGGCGCAGCAGCGGGCTGTACCCCGCTGCTTGCACGGCACTCGCCAGAATGGTCACAGCGTCCAGCATCAGCGCGCGCGCAGCCGGATCGCCCGGGCCCACCAGATCGGCTACGCGCTGCCAGGTGGCGCGGTCTATGGCCGCCAGCCACGGGCGGTCGGTGGGCTCGAACAACAGATTGAACAAAGCGGCCAGGTCGCGTGTATCGGGCGTGCCCGGCAGCACCCGCAGCTGCAACCGCGCCAGCAGTTCGCTTGCGAATGAGCGGCGCGCGCCAAACCCCAGGTCGGCAAACAGCGCCGGGGCGTCAATGTCGCGCCAGAAAGCGCCGAGCAGGCCCTGTACCTGCTTGCGCCACAAAGGGTGCTGGTCCAGCTGGTGCAGCAGCAGTTTCAATCGCCGCACGGGCCATGGCGATGGCCGGCTGTTGTCGGCTGCTGCGCTATCCGCTGACGCGACGGCAGCCCGTTCGGGTGCCGGCTCTGGTGACGCAGGGTCGTGGTTTGTGCGCTGTGGTGCGTGGCGCAGCCACTCCAGCATGCGCACCATCCACAACTGCCGTTCAGCGCGGCTGGCGCGGGCATCGGCTGCGTTGATCAGCGCGCTCAGGTCCCAGGACTTGGGCATCAACGCAGCAGCACTTTCAGCAGGGGCTGCAGGGGCGATGCACGCCGGTCAATGCAGCGCGCCGGGGTAGACAAGCTGAAATTCAGGCACGGCGGCATCAAAGGCCTGGGCGTCTTCGGTCATGCAAAAGAAGGTGCCGCTCATCTGCCCGTAAGGGGTGTCGATGCGCGTCCAGCTCGTGTATTCAAACTGCTCGCCCGGCTTCAACACCGGCTGGTGCCCCACCACCGCCAGGCCGCGCACTTCTTCGGTTCGGCCATGCGCGTTGGTGATGCGCCAGTGCCGCGCCACCAGTTGCGCCGTGATGTCGCCGCTGTTGCGGATGACCACCGTGTAGGCAAAGGCATACGGGCCATCGGGCGGCTGTGACTGTTCGGCCAGGTACTGCACCTGAACGTCGCACGTGAACGCGGGTTTTTTGTTCGCCATGCGCCGCATTCTAGGAGCCGCCCCGGAATCGCATTCGGGTTAGCCCTAGCGGCGCTTGATGCTGACTGTTTTACCTGTTGTTTTGCAGCCTGAACCCCACAAACTCGGCCCAATGTCGAACACTTGAATGAAGGGTAGTGGAAGCGGGCTGAAGAGGACCTATCATCAAGGTTGGGGCACAAGATGGCCGTCATGCCACACCCCAAAATCGACAAGGGGGCGATCGACTTTTGACCGTGCAAGAGGCCAGTTATGAAAACACGCACCGTTGTGATCTTCAGCGGCATGACTTTTGAAGTTCCGCAAGGCATACAGCGCATCGACCACCGTGCCACGCACGGCTGGCAACTTCGGTATGCGGGCACACGGCTGTATTCCGACCACAGCAATGACGGCAGTGGTGCAGCGGCTTCGCTGAACCTGGCCACCAAGGAACTGTTCAAGCGCATCGCGTCGGCGCCGGCGCCCACCGTGCTGCAGCGCGCGCCCAGCGCCAACAAAAGCAACAACCTGCCGCCCGGTATCTCGGGCCCGGTGGTGCGTTTGCGCCGCGGTGGCAT
>JAYUPP010000497.1:0-19000 GCA_043760045.1 Betaproteobacteria bacterium | reverse complement strand
GCGTGTGCGTGTTGGCCAGCCGTGCGTGGGCCTGCAGCTCGGCCGACCCCACCTCGGCGCCCAGCGCCTGCAGCGCCGTGGTGTCCAACTGCGGCGCGTGCAGTCGCAGCGCATCACGCAGCGGGCGGTTGGCCAGAAACAGGTTCACGCCCTGCAGCGGTTCGCTCTGGTTGAAGACCTGGTGCGTGTGGTGCGCACCGAGCGTGGCAGGCGCGACTTTCGCGGCTGTTTCCTTCATGCGGACCTCAGCATTTCGATGTGCGGAATGTTGTCTTCGCCATAGGGTTCGCCCACCGCCACAAAGCCGTGCGCGCTGTAGAAGCGCTGAAGATGGGCTTGCGCGCTGATGCGCAAACCGTGGCCCGGCCACACCACGCTGCAGTGGCGCAGCCCTTCCGCCACCAACCCATGCCCGGCGCCGGTGCCACGCGCCTCAGGCGCCGTGATGACGCGCCCCATTGAGGGTTCGCTGTATTTCACGCCCGGGTCCACCAGGCGCAAATAGGCCTGCAATTTGCCCTGCTGATCTCGGCCCAACAGGTGCCAGCAGTGCCGGTCCACGCCATCGGGGTCGAGATAGGGCCCTTGCTCGACGATGAAGACCCGGCAGCGCAGCGCCAGCGCGTCATACAGGTTGTGCACGCCCAAGTCGCCAAAGCGCGACCAGCGCCAGTTCAGTTCGCCGCCCGGCCGCCCCAGGGCAAACGCGCCCCCTACAGGGGCCGACGCCGCAGGCGCCTTGGGGGCCAGGTTCACACCAGCTTCACCAGTTGTTTGCCGAAGTTTTTGCCCTTCAGCAGGCCCAGGAAAGCCTCGGGCGCAGCAGCGATGCCCTGCGCCACGCTTTCGCGAAATTTGATCTGCCCGCCCGCGACGCCAGCACCCAGCTCTTTCAGTGCCGCCGGCCATAACGCCATATGTTCGCTGACGATAAAACCCTGCAGCTTCAGGCGCTGCGTGAGCAGCAGGCGCGCATTGTTGATGGCCAATGACTGACCGTCATAACCCGAAATCATGCCGCACAGCGCCACGCGGCCAAAGGCGTTCATGCGCGACAGCACCACGTCCAGAATCAGGCCGCCCACGTTTTCAAAGTTGCCGTCCACACCTTGTGGTGCTGCTTCGTCCAGCGCAGCGGCCAAAGACTTGAAATCGGGGAACTTTTTGTAGTCGATGCAGGCGTCAAAACCCAGCTCGTTGACTGCGTAGCTGCATTTGGCGGCGCCGCCCGCCAGGCCCACCACGCGGCAACCTTTGGCCTTCGCCAACTGGCCCACCACGCTGCCCACCGCGCCGCTGGCGGCACTGACCACCACGGTTTCGCCAGCCTTGGCTTCGATGATGTGATTCAGCCCCACCCAGGCAGTGACGCCGGGCATGCCCACCGCGCCCAGAAAGGCCGACATCGGCATGCGCGTGGCGTCCACTTTGCGCACCATGCCGGGCTGGCGGGCGTCCAGCACCGCCAGTTCCTGCCAGCCGCCCATGCACACCACGGTGTCGCCGGCGGCAAAACCGTCCTGTTTTGATTCCAGCACTTCGCCCACGGTGCCGCCCACCATCACCTCACCCAGCCCCACCGGTGCAGCGTAACTCTTGGTGTCGTTCATGCGCATGCGCATGTAGGGGTCCAGGCTCAGGTAGTGCACACGCATCAGCACATGGCCTTCGGGCACGGGCGGCACGGGCACGGCTTCCAGACGGAAGTGTTCGGTGGTGGCCTCGGCAGCCGGCCTTGCGGCCAGCACGATGCGGTGGTGGGTCAGGCTCATGATGGGCGGTCTCCAGATGTGGAAGGTGTCGAAGCGGGGTGCGCTGCGCGGGCGTGCGCGCGCACCAGTTTGAAAGTGCCGGTGGCATGTGCGCACAGCTGGCCCGCGCTGTCAAACACGCGCCCTTCGGTGAAGGCCATGGTGGTGGTGCCGTGCACCAGCTGGCCCACCGCACGCAGCGGGCCGTGTGCGGCCGGCCGCATGAAGCTGGTTTTCATCTCCACCGTCACGATGCCCGGCCCGGCCGGTGTGGTGTCGGTGGCGTCAGCGCTGCGCGCGGCATGGGCCATCACCACATCCAGCATCGTCATCAACACACCGCCGTGGCCCACGTGCATGCTGTTCATCAGGCCCGCGTTCAACGGCAAACGCAGCTCGGCATGGCCAGCAGCAAAAGCCCACAGCTCGAGCCCCAGGGTTTCAGCAAAAGGAATGTGGCGCGGAAAGGGTATCGGGCCCAGTGCAGCAGCAGCCGTCATCCGCCATGCACCGCCGAAACACCACCGTCCACAGCAAGTATTTGGCCGGTGATGTGTTTGCCCGCGCGGCTGGCAAACAGCAGCACGGCACCTTTCAGGTCGTCGTTGTCACCCAATCGTTTCAGCGGTGCTTGCGCGGCCAGTTTGTCGACGCCGAATTCGGCCAGCACGCCTGCCGTCATTTTGCTGGGGAAAAAGCCCGGCGCGATGGCGTTCACGGTGATGCCGTATTTGCCCCATTCGCCGGCTAACGTGCGTGTGAAGTTGACAGCTGCGCCCTTGCTGGTGCCGTAGGCAATGAACTGCACGTCCACGCTGCCTGACAGGCCGGCGATGCTGGCCAGGTTGATGATGCGGCCGCCCTTGTTGGGAATCATCCAGGCCTTGCCCACCGCTTGCGCAAAAAGGAACAGGCTGCGGATGTTCAGGTTCATCACCTTGTCCCACGCTGCCAGCGGATAGTCTTCTGCCGGTGCGCCCCAGGTGGCACCGGCGTTGTTGATCAGGATGTCGATGCGACCCAGGCGCTGCATGGTCTCGTCCACCACGCGCTGAACGTCTTCGGGTTTGCTGGCATCGGCCGCAATCCAACGTGCGTCTATGCCTTTGGCCGCCAGGTCGGCTGCGGCTTCTTCCAGGTCAGCCGCCTTGCGGCTGGTCAGCATCACCTTGGCGCCGGCTTCGCCGAGGGCTTCGGCCATCTGCAGGCCCAGGCCGCGTGAGCCGCCGGTGACGAGTGCCACCTGGCCGGTGAGGTCAAAAAGTTTCTGTACGGGGGTGCTCATGGTTGTCTCCGGTAAGCATGAAGATGTGTCAGTGCAACTCGAGCACCACGACATGGTTGTCCGCCGCCGGCCAGTTGCGGCCCACCAGTGTTTGGCCGTTGAAACGTGCCACCACCGGGCGCTGTGGGCCAGCGGGCAGTTTGATCTTCGACAGCGCCAGCCCGGCCACGCCGCTTGGCAAGCCAGGTGCGGGGTCCTGTCCGTCAAAAATCACCTGGTCGCGTGGCACGCCGAAGTAGCCGCGCGGGCGCGTGAAGCTCAGCACCGACCCGGCGCCCGCATCAGCTGCTAACAAGCGTTCTGCACGCAAGTTGACAATGGCCGACGAACGCGGGAACGGCTGGCGGTAGATGTGCAACACCGCATAACCCGGCGCGCTGACGACAAATTCATGGCTGGCATTGCCATCGGCACTGAACGGACCCCAGCGCCCGTCAGCGCCAGTGGTTTTGCGCCAGCGCGCGGGACCTTGGCGCTCGCCGGTGGCCGCGTGGGTGGCGTACACCTCTACCGTGGCGCCGGCCAAAGGCAGGTTGTTGACGAAGCTGCCGCTGGCGGGGTTCAGGTTGTCCAGGCCCAGGCCGCTGACCTGGCCGTCCAGCACCACCTGGTTTTCGGGCGTGAAGCCCGTGGTGGCGGGCTCGCGGCCGCTAACGAAGCGGAACGCGGCGGCGAAAGCTTGTGGCCCAAATGAAGTTTCACGGTGGTCGATGCCGGGCAGCACCACGTTCAATGCGCCCTTCAGTTCCGGGCTGTCGTAGCCCACGCCGGTGGGCTTGCCGGGTGCGCCCAGCCACGTGCCTTCGGGTTGCGCAAATTTGTCGTTGTTGTCTGAGCGGATCGTCATCCAGCGCGGGCCCGGCGTGATTTCCACACCCGGCGCGCCCTGGTTGTTCAAGCCTTGCAAAAACGGGCCGGCGCCGTTGAATTCATTGCCCGGGTTGTTGGCGGCATCAAAGCGCACGCCGTGGTTGGGCGTGCCGCCCAATATGGCGTGTGACACCTTGGCCGCGCCGCCCTGTTGAATGTAGCTGCGGATGGGGTTGCCACCGCGTGAATTGGCGAACAGCACCACTTGCTGCGCACCTGTGCGGGCCAGCACCTTGTCGATTTCCGCAGCCAGGTAGTTGCGGTGTTCGGTGGTGGACGTGCGGCCGGGCTGCGGTTTGTCGTCGGTGTCGCGTGCCAGCGGGTCAGGCAGATGGATGGCGTGCAGCCTGTCGCGCGGCCAGCCGTTCGATTCAAACCGCCACAGCGTGGTGAGCCACAGTGCGGCGGTGTCGCCATTGCCGTGCACAAACACGATGGGCGGAAAAGTTGCTGCGGTAACCAAAGCGGCGCAGCCCGGGCTGCCCGCCAGCACGGCGGCGCCCGCCAGCGGTGCGCCCAGCATCAGTGTGCGGCGCCGGGTGTCGATGGGGGGCATCTCAAACTCCGTCTTTGGGCCTGCGGGCCCGAACCACGATCATCACCACGCCAGGCACCACCACCAGCGCACCCAGCGCCATAAAAAACCGGCCGTCGCTGGCCTGCAGTTGCAGGTAAAAACCCAGCATCACCAGCAACAGCCCGGCGTAGATCAACACCCAGGCCAAGGCTTCCAGCGCCTTGTTGCTCACGCTCAAAACCCGTCTTCATGCATCAGGCGGCAGACGGGTTCGCGGCTGCGCACCACGGCCAGCCAGGCTTCGATCTTGGGCAGTTCATAGGCAAAAAAGTAGCTCATGGCGGCGAGTTTGCCAGCTTGTTGTGATGCGCTCAGTGCGCCCGGGGCGGCTGCAGCATCAGAACTTGACACATCGGCGGCGTGCACGGCCAATGCCACGTCCAGCCACACCCAGGCCAGCACCACATGGCCGAAGGCCTGCAGGTAAGGCGTGGCATTGGCCAGCGCTTCTTCAGGCACGCCGGTGGCCCACGCGGCCTTGGTGGCTGCGCCCAGGCTTTGCAGCGCTGCGGCCAGCTGATGGGCCGGCTCGGCCAGGCCCGGCACCTGCCCGGCGCGTTGCGCGGTGTCGCTGATGCGCGTGGCCAGCAGCTTCAGCCCTGCACCGCCATTCATCACCACTTTGCGGCCCAGCAAGTCCAGGCCCTGGATGCCGTGTGTGCCCTCGTGGATCATGTTCAGGCGGTTGTCGCGCCAATACTGTTCCACCGCAAAGTCGCGGGTGTAGCCATAACCGCCGTGAATCTGGATGGCCAGTGAATTGGCTTCCAGACACCATTCGCTGGGCCAGCTTTTGGCAATCGGGGTCAGCACCTCGAGCAGCATGCCCGCCTCCTTGGCCGCCACGTCATCACCCGTGTGCAGTTCGTCCACCAGCCGCGCGCAGTAAAGCGCCAGCGCCAGGCCACCTTCGCAGTAAGCTTTTTGCGCCAGCAGCATGCGTTTGATGTCGGCGTGCTGGATCAGCGGCACTTGGGGCTGCGTGGCGTCTTTGCCGGTGCCCGTGACGGCGCCCGCACGGGCCTTGGCCTGTATTGGCCTGCCCTGCGGCCGCTGGCGCGCGTAGTCCAGGCTGGCTTCGTAGCCGGCATAACCCAGCATGACGGCACCCAGGCCCACGCCGATGCGCGCCTCGTTCATCATGTGGAACATGCAGCGCAGGCCTTCGCCGGGCTGGCCGACGCGGTAGCCGACGGCGCCAGCTTCACCGCGCACCGGAAACTTGCCTTCGCCAAAGTTCAGCAGCGTGTTGGTGGTGCCGCGATAACCCAGCTTGTGGTTCAGACCGGCCAGGGCCACGTCGTTGCGTTCGCCTGTTAGCTGGCCGCTGGCATCCACCAGCTTCTTGGGCACCACAAACAGCGAAATGCCGCGTGTGCCCGCCACCAGCTTGCCGTCGGGGCCTGGAATCTTGGCCAGCACCAGGTGCACGATGTTTTCTGTCAGCTCATGTTCACCGGCGCTGATCCACATCTTGTTGCCGCGCAAACGGTAGCGCGGCCCCAGCGGCTCGGCTTCAAAATCATTGCCGTCAGGCACTGCGCGCGTGGCCACATCGCTCAGCGACGAGCCGGCCTGCGGCTCGCTCAAGCACATGGTGCCCAGCCAGCGGCCAGCAAATTCGTTTTTCGCAAACACCTGGCGCTGCAGCGGCGTGCCGTGCGCCATCAAGAGGTTGGCGTTGCCGCTGGTGAGCATGGCGTAGCCGCCCATGGACACGCTGGCTTTGCTGAAAAAGGCATTCGCCGCCATTTCCATCACGCAGGGCAGCTGCATGCCGCCCCATTCATAGTCTTGTGCGGCGGCCAGCATGCCGCTGCCCACATAGGCCACGACTGCAGCGTGGGTTTCTGTCGGCAGCTGCACACTCTCACCGTCAGGGCCCACCACCACACGCGGCTCCTGGGTGTCGCTCAGGCGGTTAAAGGGCGCAAACTTTTCAGCTGCAATGCGTTCGCAGGTGTCCAGCACCGATGCGAAGGTTTCAGCTGAATGGTCGCTGAAGCGGGGCCGCTGCAGCAGTGTTTCCACACCCAGCCAGTGGTGCAGCAGAAAGTCGAGGGTCAGGCGCATCGGTGTGCTCATGCGGGTTGTGGAACGAGGGCCATGGTCGCCGATGCTTTCATCACCAGGGTGCGCTGCTCGCCCGAGATGGCAAACACCTGCGCCTCGGTGAAGCTCAAGCTGCGGCCGGCCTTGATGACCACCGCCTCGCACACCAGGCGCTCGCCCCTGGCCGGGCGCAGCTGACTGGTTTTCAGCTCGGCGGTGATGGCCCAGCAGCCGGCCGGCGCCAAGGTCTGTGCGGCCGAGCCCATGGCGTGGTCGGCCAGCGTGGCCATCACACCGGCATGCGCCTGCCCCGTGTGCTGCTGGTGGCGCAGCGCCAGTGGCAGCACGGCCGTGACGGAGCCCGGCGCCACCGCCGTGGGCAACACGCCCAGGTCTTGCATGAAGGGCGACAGCGCGAAAAACGCGCGCAGCTCGGTCAGGTCCACAGGCCGCTATCCCGTCTTGCGCGCAAGGCGCTCAAAGCACTTCAAAAATGCCGGCCGCTCCCATGCCGCCGCCCACGCACATGGTGACGCACACACGCTTGGCGCCCCGGCGTTTGCCTTCGATGAGCGCGTGGCCCGTCAGGCGCTGGCCGCTAACGCCATAAGGGTGGCCCACCGCAATGGCGCCGCCGTTGACGTTCAAACGGTCCATCGGTAAACCCAGCTTGTCAGCGCAATACAGCACCTGCACCGCAAAGGCTTCGTTCAGTTCCCACAGGTCGATGTCAGCTACAGACAGGCCCAGGCGCTTCAACACTTTGGGTATGGCAAACACCGGGCCGATGCCCATTTCATCAGGCTCGCAGCCGGCCACTGCAAAACCCAAAAAGCGGCCGATCGGCTTCAGGCCTTTCCGTTCAGCCACGGTTTCATTCATCAGCACACAGGCGCCGGCGCCGTCTGAGAACTGGCTGGCGTTGCCGGCCGAAATCACGCCGCCGGCGATGGCGGGTTTGATGTTGCAGATGCCTTCATAGGTGGTGCCCGGGCGTATGCCTTCGTCGTCGGCCACCGTCACTTCCTTGCTGCGCAGGCCCAGTACGGCGTCGGCCACACCGGCCGTCACCGTGATGGCAGCGATCTCGTCTTTGAACAGGCCGGCCGCCAAAGCTGCGGCGGCCCTTTGTTGGCTGGCCGCGCCATATTGGTCCATGCGTTCGCGCTTGATGCCGTAGCGCTTGGCCACCTGCTCGGCCGTCTGCAGCATGTTCCAGTAGATCTCGGGTTTGTTCTTCTGCAGCCAGGGGTCGGCCAACATGTGTTTGTTGGACTCTTGTTGCACGCAGCTGATGCTTTCAACACCGCCGCCGATGTAGGTGTCGCCTTCGCCGGCAATGATGCGCTGCGCTGCCATCGCGATGGTCTGCAGGCCGCTGCTGCAGAAGCGGTTCACGGTGACGCCACTGGTGGTGACGGGCAGCCCCGCGCGCAACAAGGCCTGGCGCGCGATGTTGGCGCCGGTGGCGCCTTCGGGCGTGGCGCAGCCCATGATGACGTCGTCCACTTCAGCACCTTCGATGCCGGCGCGTTGCACCGCGTGGGCGATGGCGTGGCCCCCCAGCGTGGCGCCGTGGGTCATGTTGAAGGCGCCTTTCCAGCTTTTGCAAAGGGGTGTGCGGGCGGTGGAAACGATGACGGCTTGTGTCATGGTGGGCGTCCTTGGGTGGGTGTGGGTGGTGGGTGGTTGACGGGGAACTACTGCGCCGACTGTTGCAGCAGCCGAAAGTAAAAGCGCACCATGTCGGCCAGCTGCTCGCCGCTGATGCGCTCGTCGGTGCCGTGCAGGCGCGCCAGGTCCTGCGACTTGAAGCGTATGGGCATGAACCGGTAAGTCTGTTCGGCCAGGCCCTGGAAGTGGCGTGAATCGGTGGCCGCCAACACCAGGCCGGGGGCCACCAGCGCATCGGGAAACACCTCGCGGATGGTGCGCTCAATCATGCGGTAGCCATCAGACTGGGCCGAAGAAACCGTTGACGGCTCAAACGGCACGCCCAGCAATTGCACGCTGATGCGTTCATCGGCTATGGCTTGCTTGACATACGCCAGCACCGAAGCCGAGCTGTCACCGGGCAGGATGCGAAAGTTCACCACTGCCTCGGCCTGGCCCGGCAGCACGTTTTCTTTCACACCCGCGTTGAAAAGGGTCAGCGCGGTGGTGGTGCGCAGCATGGCATTGCTGGACGCGCTTTTTCCGAGCATGGTTTCCACCACCGGCTTGAAGAGCCACAGGTTGGACATCGCCAGGCGCTGCGCAAAAGGCAGCTCGGGCGCCACGGTTGCAAACAGCTCAGCAGCGGCACCTTTGATGCCGCCGGGCAGCGGTTGATGGTCCAGCTTGGTCAGCGCTGCGGTGAGCATGCCGATGGCGCTGTTGCCCGCTGAAGGCGGCATCGACGAATGACCTGGTGCTGCCAGTGCGGTGAATTTCAAGGACACCGAACCTTTTTCAGCCAGCCCGACGAGCGCCAAGGGTTGCTTGACTCCGGGCAGGATGCCCTCGGTGACGGCCAGTCCTTCATCCAGCACAAACGCGATCTTCGCGCCGCGCGTCTTCAGCAAGGCGACGATGGGCACCGCGCCTTTTCGGCCACCCACTTCTTCGTCGTGACCGAACACCAGGTACACCGTGCGGCGGGGCTTGAAGCCCGCCTTGAGCAACTGTTCCACCGCCTGCAGCTGCGTGACGAGATTGCTCTTGTTGTCCAGCGTGCCGCGGCCCCAGACCATGCCATCTTCGACAACACCGTCAAATGGGGGCTGCTTCCACAGCGTTTCCGTACCCGGCGCCACCGGCACCACGTCTTGGTGCGCCATCAGCAGCACCGCTGTGGCGTTAGCCTCGCTGCCCGGCCAGGTGTACAGCAGGCTGTGCCGGCCGATTACTTCGCGCTGCAGCGCGCTGTGCACCAGTGGGAAAACGCTGCGCAGGTGCGCGTGCAGCTTGTCGAACTCGGCCGCCTGGCCGCTGGGGTCGAGCAGGCCGCTCACCGTTTTGGCACGCACGGCACCCGCCATCGTGGCCGCCAGCGCGGTCTTGTCCACCGCCAGCGGTGCCAGCGGCTGCACCACCACCTGCCGCGAACCTTGGCGCAGCGTGTTGCCCACCAGCACGACAGCCAGCAGCACGAGCAAGGCCAACAACAACAACACCAGCAGCAGG
Organism: Betaproteobacteria bacterium; assembly: GCA_043760045.1. Taxonomy (GTDB): domain Bacteria; phylum Pseudomonadota; class Gammaproteobacteria; order Burkholderiales; family Burkholderiaceae_C; genus Rubrivivax. The sequence continues at coordinate 9,300 of JAYUPP010000497.1, read as the reverse complement.
CGCTTGGTCATGGGGCTGGCTGCGTGGCGGTCAATGCAAGACCATCAGGTGAAGCTCTTGCCTTCAGCGGCCAACTGCGCCAACAGCGGCGCCGGCTGCCAGAAGCTGGCATCGTCATGCGGGTTGGCGGCAAACTTCTTCATCGTCTGCAAGACATTGAAGAGGCCCTGCTGGTCGGCGTAACACATGGGGCCACCGCGGTGCAACGGGAAGCCGTAACCGGTGAGGTAGACCATGTCGATGTCACTGGCTTTACTGGCGATGCCTTCTTGCAGGATCTTCGCGCCTTCGTTGACCAGCGCATACACCAGCCGGTGCACGATTTCTTCATCGCTGATCTTGCGCGGCGCCACACCCAGCCCGGCGCTGTGTTTGGCGATCATTTCTTCCACCAGCTTCGACGGTATGGCGTCGCGTTTGCCGGCCTGGTAGTCGTACCAGCCGGCGCCGGTTTTTTGACCATAACGGCCGAGTTCACACAACAGATCAGCGGTTTTGCTGTAGCACATGCCGGGCTTTTCTTGATAACGGCGCTTGCGTATGGCCCAGCCGATGTCGTTGCCGGCCAGGTCGCCCATGCGGAACGGGCCCATCGCAAAACCGAACTTTTCCACCGCACGGTCTACCTGCACAGGTGTGCAGCCTTCTTCCAGCAAAAAGCCGGCCTGGCGGCTGTACTGCTCAATCATGCGGTTGCCGATGAAACCATCACACACACCCGACACCACGCTGGTTTTGCGGATCTTCTTGCCAATGGCCATCACGGTGGCCAGCACGTCTTTGGCGGTTTCTTTGCCTCGCACCACTTCCAGCAGCTTCATCACGTTGGCGGGGCTGAAAAAATGGGTGCCCACCACGTCTTGTGGTCGTTTGGTGAAAGCAGCGATGGCGTTGACGTCCAAGGTGCTCGTGTTGCTGGCCAGAATGGCGCCGGGTTTCATCACCCTATCCAGCGTTTTGAACACTGTTTCCTTCACGCCCATTTCTTCAAACACCGCTTCGATCACCAGGTCGGCGTGTGCGATGTCGGCGTAGTTCATGGTCGTGCTGAGCAGCGCCATGCGGGCGTCAAGCTTGTCTTGCTTGAGCTTGCCTTTTTTCACCTGCGAGTCGTAGTTTTTGCGGATCGTGGCCACGCCCCGGTCCAGCGCATCCTGTTTCATCTCGAGCATCGTGACGGGGATACCGGCGTTCAGGAAGTTCATGCTGATGCCGCCGCCCATGGTGCCGGCGCCGATAACGGCCACTTTTTCAACCTTGCGTTGCGGCGTGGTGTCGGGCACATCGGGAATCTTGCTGGCCGCCCGTTCGCCAAAAAACGCATGGCGCAAGGCCTTGCATTCGGGCGTCAACATCAGGCTGATGAAGAGCTCGCGTTCATAGGCCATGCCGGCGTCGAACCCCATGCTGACGCTGGCTTGCACCGCGTCCACACACTTGGCCGGCGCGGGGAAGTTCTTCGACATGCCTTTGACCATGTTGCGCGCAAAAGCGAAGTAGGCGTCGGCGTTTTCGTGGCGCGCTTTCAGGTCGCGTACGCGCGGGTGCGGCTTGCCTGCGAGTTCAACGGCCTTGGCGCGTGCCAGCGCGCAGGCGGCTTGCAGCAGGTCGCCGGCTTCGATGGCATCAAACAGCTTTTGGCCCGGCAGTGCAGCCAGCAATTCGCTTTTCACCGGCTCGCCGCTAACAATCATGTTCAGCGCAGTCTCTACCCCCAGCACACGCGGCAGACGCTGCGTGCCGCCGGCACCGGGCACCAGGCCTATCTTCACTTCGGGCAGCGCCACCTGCGTGCCCGGTGCGGCGATGCGGTAGTGGCAGCCCAAGGCCAGTTCCAAACCACCGCCCATGCACACACTGTGCACGGCAGCCACCACCGGCTTGGGGCAGTTTTCCAGCAGCTTGATCAAGCTCAGCAGGTTGGGTTCAGCTGTGGCCTTGGGGCTGCCGAATTCGCGAATGTCGGCACCACCCGAAAAGGCCTTGCCGGCGCCGGTGACGACGATGCCCTTGACGGCCGCGTCTGCCGCCGCGCGGTCCACGCCTTGCGCCAGCGCCACCCGGGTGTCATAGCCCAAGCCGTTCACCGGCGGGTTGTCCAAAGTGATGACGGCGACGTCACCGTGCAATGCGTAGCTGGCACCCATGCGGTTCTCCTGAAGGATCAAAAAGTGAACGGTCGTTCGATTCTAGAAGGCATCATCAGCCCTGCTTGCAACCTGCGCGACAGTAAATCAAGGTGCACGCGTCTCAGCCGCAGGCGCAAAAAAAAGGCCGCCCGACTGTCGCCAGTCGAGCGGCCTGTGTGATGAGGTTCAGTGGCCGAAGTGCACCTGCCAGTGCGCTCCTGGCCGCAGGCTCGTTCGTTCTATGTCCTGCGCTGCTTGCGCGCCGCAAAACCCAGCCCGGCCAAACCCAGACTGATCATCGCCAAGGTGCTGGCCTCGGGCACAGGGGCGAAGACCAGCAGGTCTTGCGCACCGCCGTCCAGGCGCGACACGACATGGGTGGGTGTCGTGTTCATCACCGTATTCCAGTCAAAAGCGGTGATGGCGGCATTCAGCATGGTGTTGTTGCTGGTGGTCGCCAGCTTGCCACCTGAAAACGAATAAACACCTTGAGCCGATTCGTGCACGATCTCCCACACCGCCGCTTGAATAACCGCCGACTGCAGTTCATTCGTTGGCTGCCCAGCCGTCGCCGCCCAAGTCATGAGCTTGGACAGATCAGCGGCGCGGTCACCAAAGCCGGTGACCCCGCTCACCAACGTGTAGTCGGCATAAACCGTGGGCGAAAAGAGCACAGGCACGTTGATTTGCACGCAGTAGGCCAGGAACGAGTCGGTGCCATTCAGGATGGCAGACATCTGGCCCGCGCCTTTGTAGACACCGGCAGGTGGCGGCACCGGTGCGGCGGCGCCGACCTGAATCGTCGTTACCGCATGCGAGCCGTTGTCCAGATTGAAGGGGTTGATGGGGCCGGAGAACGGGTTGAAGGTAAAACCCGTGATCTCCACCGTTTGTGCGGCTTGGGCGCCCAAGGCCAGCAAAAGCGCGCTGGCGGCAAATACAGTTTTGTACTTCATGAGGCCCGGCTCCCTGCGAGTGATTCAACGTGGAGCGGAATCTAGCATCACGCTTGCACTGACTGCTCCCCCGAAGCATGGGAACAGCGGCCCTGACCCCCGCAGACGCGGGGCCTGTTGCGGCCACTCTTACACCTCAAGCCATTCCCGCCGCACGTCGGCGTCGGCGCGCAGGGTCGCCGGTGTGCCCTCAAAGACGATTTGTCCGTGCCCCATCACCAGGCAACGGTCGGCCACCTGCAGTGCGATGGTGAGCTTTTGCTCAACGAGCAGCACGCTGATGCCACGGCGCTTCAGCTCACGCAAATATTCAGCCACCAGTTCCACGATCTTCGGCGCCAGGCCTTCGGTAGGCTCGTCAATCATGATCAGCTCGGGGTCGCCCATCAGCGTGCGGCACAGCGTCAACATTTGCTGCTCACCCCCCGACAACACGCCGGCTTCGGTGTGCTGCCTTTCTTTCAGGCGCGGGAACAGGGTGTACATGTCGTCAAACGACCAGCGACCGGCTTTGGCGCCGCGTTTCTGACCCAGCAACAGGTTTTGTTGCACTGTCAGCGTGGGAAAGATGTCGCGGTTCTCGGGCACATAGCCGATGCCCGCGTGTGCGATCTCAAAGGCCTTGCGGCCCAGCATTTCCTGGCCCTTGAACTGCACCGAACCGGCGCAGTCCACCAAGCCCATGATGGCCTTCACGGTGGTGCTGCGGCCCGAACCGTTGCGGCCCAGCAGCGCCACAATTTCACCGCTGCCGACTGAAAAGTCCACACCATGCAGCACATGGCTTTTGCCGTAGTAGGCGTGCACGTCTTTCAGCGTCAGCATGTCAGTGGCCCGCCTGTGAAACCTGGGCGTCTGCCAGCACACTGCCCAGGTAGGCTTCTTTTACCCGTTCGTTGGCGCGCACCTTCTCGGGTGTGTCAAAAGCAATCACTTCGCCGTAAACCAGCACCGCAATTTTGTCGGCCAGGCCAAACACCACGCCCATGTCGTGTTCCACCGTCAGCAGCGTTTTTCCCACAGTGATGTCGCGGATGAGGTTCACGAAGCGCGCCGTTTCGCTGCGGCTCATGCCGGCCGTGGGCTCGTCGAGCAAGATGACACTGGCGCCGCCAGCAATGGTGATGCCGATCTCGAGCGCCCGCTGTTCGGCATAGGTCAGGTTCATCGCCAACACGTCGCGCCGCTTTTCCAGCTTGATCATTGCCATCACTTCATCGGCGCGCTGATTGGCGTCGCGTGCACCGGCCAAAAAACGCCAGAAACTGTATTTGTAGCCCAGGCTCCAGAGCACCGCGCAGCGCAAGTTTTCAAACACGCTCAAGCGGGTGAACAGGTTGCTGACCTGGAAACTGCGTGCCAGGCCACGGCGGTTGATCTCAAAAGGCTTCAGGCCTTCGAGCTTGTCGCCGTTCAGCATGATCTCGCCCGAACTGCAGCCGAAGCGACCGCTGATCAGGTTGAAGAGCGTGCTTTTGCCGGCGCCGTTGGGGCCGATCACCGCCACGCGTTCACCCGGCCTGACCTGCAGGTTGGCGCCACGGATGATTTCCGTCTTGCCGAAGTTCTTGCGCACGTCGCGCAGCTCGAGCGCGAACTCCGCAGTTTGCGGCGTCATGTTGTGGCCTCGCGCCGCTTGATTTCAAGTTCGATGGCTTCCTGCGTGTGGCCCCATTTTTTGACAAACTGCCGCCGCACAAACTCAAACAAAGTGACCCCCACCAGCAGCACCAAACAGGCGCCCAGCCAGGTGCCAGAACCCTTGGCGTTGAGCGTCGCGCCCATGAACTTCATGTTCGGCCCCAGCGCTTCATTGAGTTGCAGGTGGTACAGCATTTCAATCATCACCGCAGCACCCAGCAGCGCCACTGCCGCCGCGCCCGCCAGTGCCAGGTAAGAGAACAACAGTGGCCGCAACTTGCCAAACGACGCCACACGCAGGTTCATCATGATCAAGCTGCTGATGCCGCCGGGTGCGAACATCACCATGAAGGTAAACACCAGGCCCAGGTACAACAGCCAGGCCTGCGTGATTTCGCTCAGCAGCACCAGCGCCAGCACCATCAGCACCGCACCGATGATGGGGCCGAAGAAAAACACCGCGCCGCCCAGGAAGGTGAACAGCAGGTAAGCGCCCGAGCGCTGCGCACCCACCACTTCCGCCGTCACGATTTCGAAGTTCAGGGTCGCCAAGCCGCCGGCTATGCCCATGAAAAAGCCGCTGGCGATGAAGGCGAAATAACGCACGTACTGTGTGTTGTAGCCGATGAATTCCACGCGCTCGGGGTTGTCGCGCACGGCGTTGAGCATGCGGCCCAGCGGCGTGCGCGTAAAAGCAAACATCAAAGCGGTGCTGACAAAGGTGTAGACCGCAATCAGGTAATACAACTCGACTTGGGGCCCGAAGCTGATGCCCAAAAAAGGTGTTCCTTGCACGCGGTTGCCGTTGATGCCGCCCTCGCCACCAAAAAAGCCGGGGAACATCAGCGCCATCGCGGCCACCAGTTCGCCCACACCCAGCGTGATCATGGCAAACGGGGTGCCGGCCTTCTTGGTCGTTACGTAACCCAACAGCACCGCAAACAGCGCGCCAAAGGCGCCGGCCACCAGCGGCACCAGGCTTACTGGCAGCACGATCTGGCCCTTGCTGGCCATGTTCAGCGCATGGATCGCAAAAAAACTGCCCAGGCCCGAATACACCGCATGGCCAAAACTGAGCATGCCGCCCTGCCCCAGCAGCATGTTGAAGGCCAGGCAGGCAATGATGGCGATGCCCATTTGCGACAGCATCGTCATCGACAGGCTGCTCTTCCAGACCAGCGGTGCGGCCATCATCAGCAGCGCGTAGCCGCCCCACACCAGCCAACGGCCGGTGTTGATGCGTTGGCGCAGGGGCACAGTTGCAACTTCGCTCATTCAGCCCTCACGCGTACCGAACAAGCCCTTGGGCCTGAAGATCAGGATCAGCACCAGCAGCAGGTAAGGCAGGATGGCTGCGACCTGGCTCATCTTCACGCTCCACACCACATAGCCGAAGCTGTCAGGCGTCAGGTTCAGACCGACGGCTTTCATCAAGTCCACGATCGAACTGTCGGTGCCAACGGCGAAACTTTCGATCACGCCCAACGCCACGCTGGCCACAAAAGCACCCGCCAGCGAGCCCATGCCGCCGATCACGATGACGGCAAAAACCACCGCACCCACCGCCAAGGCCATCGACGGTTCGGTCACCCGCAGCGCGCCGCCGATGACACCGGCCAGCGCCGCCAGCGCGGTGCCGCCGCCAAACACCAGCATGAAAACACGCGGCACGTTGTGGCCCAGTGCCTCGACCGCGTCGGGGTGCGTCAACGATGCCTGGATCACGAGGCCGATGCGTGTGCGCGTCAGCAGCAGCCACACGGCCACCAGCATCAGCACCGCCACACCCATGCCGAAGGCCCTGAATGAAGGAAAGGGTGTGCACACCGCGCCCACCACCGTCTTGCAAACTTCGGGCGGCGCGCCCCAGGCGAACTGCAGCGCGCCGGGCAAGTCAATGATGGTGAACAGCGGGCCCTGCAGTGAAGCTGGTGGCTGGAAATTCAAGGCTTGGCGGCCCCAGATCAGGCCCACCAGTTCGAGCACCAGGTAACTCAGGCCAAAGGTGATCAGCAGTTCAGGCACATGCCCGAACTTGTGCACCCGGCGCAATGCATAACGCTCAAATGCAGCGCCCATCAAACCCACCACCGGCGGCGCCAGCAGCAGGCCCCACCAGAAGCCCACCACCTGGGTGATGCTGTAAGCCACATAGGCGCCCAGCATGTAGAAGCTGGCATGCGCGAAATTCAGTACGCCCATCATGCTGAAGATCAGGGTCAGGCCCGAGGCCAGCATGAACAGCAACAAGCCGACCGACAGCCCGTTCAGCAGCGAAATCAGAAAGGTGGATACATCCATCAGCGGTGGGCGCCCGGGTGCAGCGTCATCTGTGAACAGCAAAAAATGAAGACAGCGCGTTGCCGGCAGCACCGGCAGCCGCGCTGCCCCGTGTCTTCAAACCCCGTTCAGGCGGGCCGCTTCATCTGGCACGAAGTGGGTGTGCTCGACACGTATGAAGGCATCACCACCACTTCCTGGAAGTTGAAGCCGGTGTTCTCGACGCTGTACTTGTTCTTGGCGTCGGCTTTGCGCCATTCAGCGATGTACAGCGGCTGCTGCAGCTGGTGGTCAGCTTTGCGCATCTCGAGCTCGCCCGTCAGGCCCTGGAACTTGATGCCGCTCATGGCTTTGGCCACCGCCATGGGCTCGATGCTTTTGGCCTGCGCCATGCCGGCCGACAACAGCCCCAGCGCCGAGTAGGTCTGCATCGTGTACCAGTCGTCATTGAACTTGGCCTTGAAAGCATCCTGCAGCCGCGCAAAGTTGCCCGGCAAGCCGTTGTGGCCGATGGCCACCACCCGCACCTTGCCGCCGATGCCGGCGGCCATGGCGGTGGGCACGCCGCTGGTCTGTGCGTAGTAGGTGTAGAAATTGGCGTTCAGGCCGGCGTCTTTGGCTGCCCTGACCAGCAGGGTCAGGTCTTGCCCCCAGTTGCCGGTGACCACCGAATCAGCGCCGCTGGCCTTGATCTTGGCGACATAGGGTGCAAAGTCTTTCACCTGGCCTATGGGATGCAGGTCAGAGCCGACGATCTGCACATCGGGCCGCTTGCGGGCAATGGCTTCGCGGAAGAACTTTTCCACCTGCACACCGTGGGCGTAGTTCTGCCCAATGACGTAGACCTTCTTGACGTCGGTCTGCTCTTTCATGAAGCTGGTCAATCCTTCCATCTTCATTGAGGTGTCGGCGTCCATCCGGAAGTGCCAGAACGAGCACTTGCTGTTGGTCAGGTCGGGGTCCACCGCCGCGTAGTTGATGTAGACAATTTCTTTGCCGGGGTTGCGTTCGTTGTACTTGGTGACGGCGTCGGAAATGGCACCTGCAGCGCCCGAGCCATTGCCCTGGGTGACGTAGCGTATGCCCTGGTCGGTGGCGGCCTTCAGGCTGTTCAGGCTTTCCTGCGGGGAGCCCTTGTTGTCGAAGGGCACAAACTCGAACTTCACACCGGCGGCGTTTTTCTTGTTGAATTCCTCCGCCACAAACTGGTAGCTCTTCAGAATGTTTTGCCCGATGTTGGCAAACGGGCCCGACAGCGGGTCGATGAAGGCGATCTTCACGGTCTGGCCGGCCTGCGCGCAGGCCAGGCTGGAGGTGAGTGCAGCGGCGGCCGCAACGCAGCACAGGGAAAAACGACGGGCGGATGACATGGGCTGAACTCCTGGCAAGGTTGAAATCTTTCGAGCAACGGAAGGTAGCTGAAGTAAGGGGCCTTGCTGCTCAGGGACTTCCCCCAAAGCACGCGCTGATGCCAGACTGAAGCCGGCCCGCGCTGTCCCCCGCGCGACACGTCCATCAGTCTTCAGCATGCAGTGTCAAAATGCAGTTTCGGATTGATGAAAGTTCAGCGCGCCATGCCGCACAGCCACGACGACCCCCGCTACCCGGTGAAAAAGACCGCTGAACAGTGGAAAGGCGAACTCGACCACTTGCAGTTTGAAGTGACACGGCACGCCGCCACCGAGCGCGCTTTCTCAGGCAAGTACTGGGACCATTCTGATGCCGGCCGCTACAACTGTGTGGGCTGCGGCACGCCGCTTTTTGAAAGCAACACCAAGTTTGACGCCGGTTGTGGCTGGCCCAGTTATTGGCAGCCCATCAACAGCGAAGTTGTCGAGCGGGTGGTGGACACGAGCCACGGCATGGTGCGCGTGGAAGTGCGCTGCAACCGCTGCGGCAGCCATCTGGGCCATGTTTTTGAAGACGGGCCCGAGCCCACCGGCGAGCGCTTTTGCATCAATTCAGCTTCCATCGACTTCAAGCCCGAACCGGGCACCAACTGATCAACACACGCGCATGAACGCCCACGACATCGACGCCCGGCTGCGTGCCGCGCTGGACCCTGCCACGCTGGTGGTGCAAGACGACAGCCACCTGCACGCCGGCCATGCCGGTGCCAGCGAAGGCAGCCACTACAGCGTACACATCACGGCCAGCCGGTTCAAAGGCCTGACAAGGGTGGCTCGACACCGCCTTGTGTATGATTCTTTGGGCCCGCTGAGCGCCCAGCGTGTGCACGCTCTGGCCATTGTTGCCAAGGCGCCTGGCGAGGGCTGAAAGCGGCCGCCACAGGC
>JAYUPP010000496.1:0-2578 GCA_043760045.1 Betaproteobacteria bacterium | reverse complement strand
GTGGTCTCGACTACGCGCGCGAACGGCAAATTGCCACGGCGGTGGTCGATCACCGCACGTTTACCGACCGCGACGCGTTCGACGCGGCTTTGGCGCAGGCGATCGATGCGTATGCGCCCGACTTGGTGGTGCTGGCCGGTTTCATGCGCATCTTGAACCCTGCGTTTGTGCGCCATTACCGCGGCCGCCTGATGAACATTCACCCGTCGCTGTTACCTGCATTTCCGGGACTACACACCCACCAGCGCGCACTTGACGCCGGTTGCAAACTGGCTGGTGCCACGGTGCACATGGTGACGTCGGCGCTGGATCACGGACCCATCGTGGCGCAGGCGATGGTGCCGGTGCACCACGGCGACACCGAAGCCACGTTGTCTGCGCGCGTGCTGGCGATCGAACATGTTTTGTACCCACGTGCGGTGCGGTGGTGGGTTGACGGACAGCTCGACCAAACCAACGATGGTCGCGTGTGCGTACGCAGCGGCGAGTCGCAGTTGATCACCGCGGTAGGCACGAATGCGACCGGATAATTCAGCCAATGCATCCAAACGCGCTGATAGAACTCGCCACCGATTTGCTGCACCAAGTGATGCAGTTCGACTCTCCCGCCGACCGGGTCGTCTCTGACTTCTTTCGCCGCAACCGTGGTCTCGGCATGCGCGAGCGCCATACGCTGGCCGAAACCACCTACACCGTCTTGCGACAGCGATTGTTGTTTCAGCATCTGGCCCAATCAGGCAAGGGCGAATTGGTGCGCCGCCTGGTGCTGCTGGGATGGCAAGGCAATGCGGCGTTTTTGCGCGCCGCATTGGCTGAGCCGGAACTGCAATGGCTCGAACAAGTGGCCGCGGTAGACCGTACCGCGCTGGCCGAGAAACTGCGGCACAACCTGCCCGAATGGCTGGCCGAGCGGCTGCAAGCGGAGATGGGTGACGACTTCTGGCCGCTACTCACGGCGTTGAACACTGGCGCGCCGCTCGATTTGCGCGTGAACACCTTCAAGGCCAAACGCGAACAGGTGCAGACTGATTTCGCCGCCGCCAATATCGAGGCGCTTTCAACGCCCTATTCGCCCTGGGGCCTGCGTATTCAGGGCAAGCCGGCGCTGCATTTGCTCGATGTGTTCATGCGCGGTGACTGTGAGGTGCAAGACGAAGGCAGCCAGTTGCTGGCGCTGTTGACCGATGCCAAGCGCGGCGAAATGGTGGTCGACTTTTGTGCTGGCGCGGGCGGCAAAACGCTCGCGTTGGGAGCGGCCATGCGCAACACCGGTCGCCTGTATGCGTTTGATACTTCGGGTCATCGGTTGGCTGCGCTGAAGCCGCGATTGGCGCGCAGCGGGTTGTCCAACGTGCATCCGGTGCAAATTGCCCACGAGCGCGACGACCGTATCAAGCGCCTGGCCGGAAAGATTGACCGCGTGCTGGTCGATTCACCGTGTTCGGGATTGGGCACGCTGCGCCGCAACCCGGACTTGAAGTGGCGGCAAACGCCCGAATCGGTGGTGGAGTTGCAGGCCAAGCAAGCGGCCATACTGAAAAGCGCGGCTCGCTTGGTGAAACCAGGTGGCCGTCTGGTCTACGCGACATGCAGCTTGCTGCAGAGCGAAAACGAAGCCGTTGCCGATGCGTTTTCTGCCGAAACCGCAAAGGAATTCACACCGATGGATGCCGACGTCGTACTCGCTGACGCGCATGTTGGTGATGCGGCCTCGTTGGTGCGCGGGCCATACCTGCGGTTGTGGCCGCATCGCCATGCCACCGACGGGTTTTTTGCCGCGGTGTGGCAACGCAATTAGCAAACCGCAGGTTATTGCCGTCACATCTCTGCAGGTTTCTATCGCTGTTTGGGCGTTGGTCGAAATGGCGTCAGCACCTACAATTTACGTTTGGTTAAATTTCATTGCACGGAAGTATTTGCATGAGCCTGTTGATGACGTTGTCAGATGCTGTGTTGAACTGGTTGGCCCACGGTTTGGTCGATACCGCCTGGTGGCAGGTGCTGCTTTACGCGCTCGCCACCACGCACGTCACTATTGCCGCGGTGACCATCTACCTGCACCGTTCCCAGGCGCATCGCTCGCTCGATTTGCATGCGATTCCTTCGCACTTCTTTCGCCTGTGGTTGTGGCTCGCCACTGGCCAGGTCACGAAAGAGTGGGTTTCAATTCATCGCAAGCACCACGCCAAGTGCGAAACACCTGACGACCCGCATAGCCCTCAAACACGCGGCATCAAGACGGTGCTGTTGACTGGTGCCGAGCTGTACCGAACCGAATCAAAAAACCTGGAAACCTTGAGCAAGTACGGTCACGGAACGCCCGGCGACTGGATTGAGAAAAACTTGTATTCGCGCTACAGCTGGCAAGGCGTTGGCTTGATGTTATTGATCAACCTGGCGCTGTTCGGCGCGGCAGGTTTGTCGGTTTGGGCGCTGCAAATGATTTGGATTCCAGTGACTGCCGCTGGAATCATCAACGGCCTGGGCCATTGGTGGGGTTACCGCAACTTCGAGGCCGCCGACGCGTCGACCAACCTGTCGCCGTGGGGCATATTGATTGGCGGCGAAGAGCTGCACA
>JAYUPP010000495.1:0-2587 GCA_043760045.1 Betaproteobacteria bacterium | reverse complement strand
TTGACACTGCAATTTGCGCACGCTGGCTATGCGCGTCGGCTGGTGGCACTGTCGGCCCTGATGCCCGGCAGTGAGGTGCGTCAGGCGTTCCAGGTCTTCATGCACACCTTGTTGGCGCGTCGTTTGTCGATGCCGGCCTCAGACACCGCTGCCAACACCCGCCGTGCGCTGCAAAACGTCTGGCAAGACGACCTGGTGCAACGTCGCTGGCAGCGCCTGGCCACGCGCTTGACGGCGGCGCAATGCGAGCATCTGTTGCAACGCGCGGCGCACTGCAAGCTCGTCGCGGGGGCCTGCCGGTGGCTCGATTCGGACCAGGCCACTGAAGGCTGGTGGCTCGAAACCCGTGGCCAGGTTCAGGCGCTCATGGCACCGCGCAACGACACCGGCGGGGCCGATGCGGCCATGCCCGGCAACGCACGCAAGCGCGATTCGCAAAACGTGCCCAGCTGCGCGGCGGTGACGAACTGCGGCGCGTTCCAGTAGCGGCGTGCGTCGCCGATGCTGGTGGCCAGGCACTCCAGCACCGGTGGGCTGGGCGCGAACTGCAGCACCGCATTGCCCAGGCGCAACAGCGCCACCACGGGTTGCTGGCGCGCCCCGGCCACCGCCATCGCAGCCGCCACCGTGTGCAGCATGCCGTCGATGCGCACCTGGCCCGGCCAGTGCGTTTGATCCAACCACTGACGCTCGGTGTGTCGATGGGTCAGGCAGAGCAGGCCGTTGCCGTGTTCGAGCACCGCGTCCGGCTGCGCCCAAAGGTCACCAGATCGGTAGGTTTCGCGCTGATCGTCATGGCCCAACTTGCGTGGCAAGGCCTGCTTGAATATCGGCAGATAGCGCTCGACAAAGCTGACCTTGGCGTTGATGTGCTGAGGATCAAAGAAAAAGGCGCTAACACGCACGCCCAACAGGCGCGCGTCGTCGTGCCAGGTGACCAGGACGGGGGCGGCTTCAGAGCTCATGGGCGGCTCGCCTGGGCTGACAGCGGGTGGCTGGGCAATGGTGTGGCCGATGTCGCGGCCGATGTGGGAGCTGGTGTGACGGCTGATGCGACGGCCGATGCGACGGCTGATGCGCTGGCTGATGTAGCGGCAGATCGCGCGGACGACGGCGAGGTCGATTGCAGCTTGGCGGTCGCCAACCACCACGCACCGGCCAAGGCGGCCGCCAGGACCAACAGCCGCAGCGCGTGGTGCACAAGTTCAGCCTTGCCCGGCGACGCGTCATCCACGCGCTCACCGACATCCGCGCGTGGCCGGCGTGGTTCATCTGCAGCTTGGGCCGCCTGGCCCGACCGACCTGCCGCAGCGCGCCGATCAGTCACTACCCGATGCGCTGGTGCGACCGGCAACGCGACGGGCGCAACGGCCGCAGGTTCGACCAACGGCGGCGCGAGCGGATCAGCCGGATCGAGCAGCACCCAACAAATATCGGACACCCCTTGCTCGCTCAAGCCACCGGCAATCTGGATCTGGATCATGGCGAACGGGTTGTCTGCACTTTCAAGCGCCAAGGGCATGGGCCGCGTGGTCGCTGGCACCTCGTGTGCCCGAAGTGTCTGCCCGGTCCAGCCGCAACGTGGCGGTCAGGTTGCGTGGCAACTGTCTGTCCAGCGCCAGCTTCAACAACACCAGCACCACCCCAGCCGCGACGCCAAACGCCGCGAACACCAGCGCGGCGGCCGCATTGCCGGGCTCGCCTTTGAACGCCATCAGACCGATCAGCGCAAATGCGCAACCCCAGCCGACGGCGGACAGCAGCGCGAGTAGGAGCGTATCCAGCCGGGTCATGCCCTCAAGTTTCGGCACACCGTGGGCAATCTTTAGCGCGCGGCGCTGGGCCACTCTGGGCTGTTGCTCAGCGACTGTTTACCCCAGGGCTATCCTTGCCGCCATGACCCACCCAACCTTGCCACAACGCGACAGCACCGAGCAAGCCCTGCTCAATGCCGCCCTGATCGATCTGGTCGAACAAAAGATCACCTTCAACCAGGTCCTCGGGTTAAAGGTGCAAACCCTGCGTCCGCACTTCGCGGTGCGATTTGACATGCGCCCCGAGCTGGTCGGCCACGACCACTACCAGCGTCTGCATGGCGGTGTGATTGCCAGCGCGCTGGACGCCACCGCCGGTTGCGCGCTGATGCAGGCCATCGCCGACAAGCACCCGTCAGACAGCACCGACCAGGTCATGCACCGCTTCTTGCGCATGTGCACCATCGACCTGCGTGTGGACTTCCTGCGCCAGGGCCTGGGTCAACACTTCATCGCCACCGCCGAGGTCACCCGCCTGGGCGGCCGGGTCGCCTCGACGCAAATGCGGCTGGTCAACGACGAAGGCACGCTGATCGCCACCGGTGCAGCGGCCTATATCGTGAGCTGAGCGTTCACGCTGGGTTGGCAGGCGAACTGTCGGCAATGACAACATGGGTGGCTGCGCTTGGTGGCAGCACCTGGTTGCACTTGGTAGCGGCACTTGTCGCGCTGCGACGCGATGTGTAGACTTCCACACACGGAGGGCAACATGGCAACCAACCTTGCATTGGATCCAGCGCTGCTGGATCGCGTGGTCAAAGTCAGCGGTGAAC
>JAYUPP010000494.1:0-2590 GCA_043760045.1 Betaproteobacteria bacterium | reverse complement strand
TGCCAAAAGCCTGCCGCTGTTTCACGTAAGCCAGGGTTTCGTCCAGCGCACGTTCCATCGCACCCACGCCTTGCAGCGCAATGATCAAACGCTCTTGCGGCAGCTGTTCCATCAGCTGGAAAAAGCCGCGCCCGGGCACACCGCCCAGCAGGTTGGCCGCCGGCACCTGCACATCGTCAAAAAACAGTTCGCTGGTGTCTTGCGCTTTCAGGCCCACTTTGTCGAGCCTGCGGCCGCGCCTGAAGCCGGGTGACTTTTCGGTTTCCACCAGCAGCAGGCTGATGCCTTTGGCGCCGGCCGCGCGGTCGGTTTTGCACACCACGACAATGAGGTTGGCGTTTTGGCCGTTGGTGATGAAAGTCTTGGCGCCGTTGATGATGTAGTGGTCGCCGTCACTGTCGTTGTGGCGTTCGGCGTGGGTGCGCACGGCTTGCAGGTCAGAGCCGGTGCCGGGCTCGGTCATCGCAATGGCGGTGACGTAGTCGCCGGTGGCCATGCCGGGCAGGAAGCGTTGCTTTTGATCTTCGGTGCCGCAGCGAAAAAGGTAAGGCGCGACGATGGCCGAATGCAAGCCGCCGCCATAACCGCTGAGGTTGGCGCGTGCGGCTTCGATGATGACCACCGCGTCGTGCGCAAAGTCGCCACCACCACCGCCATATTCGGCCGGTGTGGACAGGCACAGCAGGCCCTGTGCGCCAGCTTCATTCCATGTGCTGCGCGGCATCATGCCGGCTTCGCGCCAGGTGGCTGCTTGCGGCACCCATTTGTCGTTAAAAAACCGCGCCACGCTGCTTTGCAGGGTGCGGTGTTCTTCGCTCATCCAGGGCGACGGAAACAGGGGCAGGCTCATGGCAGGTCCGGGGTGAAAACTGCTGTTGATGATAGTCAGCGCAACACCGCTTCCTACCCGGGCATGGCCCTGCTGCGCAGAAGCGCAAGAGGCCATGCTGAAAGAAAGCACAGCGCCTTGCGACCCAGGCAGGCCGAGCACCGAAAGAAACCACTGAACTCGAAAGGTACCCCGTGCCCACCCTGCCCCTGTCGGCGCTGCTCCCTCTGCGCGCCAGCTTCTTTATCGCAGCAGCCATCTTTGCCACCGCATCAGCGATGGCCCAGCAAGCACAGCCGGTGAGCGTCTGCCAGGCGCAGAGCAAGGCCACGCCGCCCACGGTGCTGGAGCTGTACACCAGCGAAGGCTGCAGTTCCTGCCCCCCGGCTGACCGCTGGTTGTCCACGTTGAAGGGCCGCAGTGACGTGCTGGCGCTGGCCTTCCATGTCACCTACTGGGACCGCCTGGGCTGGCCCGACCGCTTTGCGCTGCCCGAGGGCACCGCACGCCAACACCAACTGGCACAGCTGGCCGGCAGCCGGCAGGTGTACACGCCGCAAATAGTTGCCAATGGCAAGGATTGGCCGCAGTGGCACCGCGCGCCGTTGCCGGGCCCTGCGGCTGCCACCAGCGCCGTGGCCGTCAAACTGAAGCGCGAGGGCCAGCAGGTGACGGCCGAAGTCGGACCATCAACAGGCGCCAGCGGCAGCGCCCACGCCCAACTCGCAGGCTACTGGGCGGTGCTGGAAGACCAGCACGAAAGCAAGGTGCGCGCCGGTGAAAACGCCGGCGAAACGCTGCGGCACGACCACGTGGTGCGGCTGTACAAACCTGTGGCGGCGTGGGCGGTAGCTGCCGGCAGCACGCACCAGATCAACGTCAGCCCAGGTGTTCAGCAGCATCCCCGGCGCGTGGTGTTTGTGGTCAGTGAAGGTGCCACATTGAAGCCCGTCCAAGCCGTTGTCCTGACATGCTGAACTCAGGAGCAGGCGGTCTTCTGCGCACGCGGATGCTTTTCAAGTTCCAATGCGCGTGTTGTCGGATCCACACTCAGAAAAAAGGACTTTCGCGACAAGGGTGCGGACTCGGAATGAAGAAAAAAGCATAGCCCCTTGCATAGAGCACATAGCTGCCGTGCACACCGCAATTGGCGCCTCACAAACCTGCCAATTGAGCCCGTAACTTCGCCCCGATCTCCGGCCGCGCCGCAAAGGGGTCGGTGGGGTTGCGCGGCGTCATGATGTCTTCCAGCCGCACTTGCACGCTGCCCAGGCTCTTCGGGTGGCTGTAGATGTAGAAGTGGTTGCTGGCACAGGCGTCAAAAACGTTCTGCGCCACCTGCGCCGCCGTCACCTTGCCGCTGCTCACCGCCTTGTCGCTCATCGCCTGGGCTATCAGCTGGCTGCGGGTGGGCGCCGCAGCGGGCATGTGCGCGGGGCGGTTGCGTTCGCTTTTGTGGATGCCAGTGGGCACAAAAAACGGGCACAGCACATGCGCGTGCACTTGTTCGGTAACGAGCGCCAAGTCTTGATACAGCGTTTCGCTCATTGCCACCACGGCGTGTTTGCTGACGTTGTAGACACCCATGTTGGGTGCGTTCAGCAGGCCGGCCATGCTGGCGGTGTTGACGATGTCGCCGCGCCAGTGCGGGTTGGCTTTTGCTGCCGCCAGCAGCAGCGGCGTGAAGACACGCAGGCCGTGCGCCACGCCCATCAGGTTGACACCGATCACCCATTCCCAGTCTTGCAGCGTGTGTTCCCA
>JAYUPP010000493.1:0-6487 GCA_043760045.1 Betaproteobacteria bacterium | reverse complement strand
CATACCAAATGGGTCCAGCTTGGCAAGCTGCAGGTCTTTCACGGTCAACACCGCAGCACCAGCCGTTGCTGCACGCTGCTGCAGCGGCGGCGGTTCCGCGCCGATCATCAGCTTGGACAGGCTGTTGTTGCTTTCCTGTGTGGGGTTCACTTCGCCGGTGACTTTGCCGCCGCGCAGCACCGTGCAGTGATGGCACAGCGCACGTATTTCGTCCAGCTTGTGGCTGATGTAGAGGATGCTGGTGCCGGCGGCCGACAACTGGCGCAGCGTGATAAAAAGCTTGTCCACCGCTTGGGGCGTGAGCACGCTGGTGGGCTCGTCCAGGATCAGCAGCTGCGGCAGGGTGAGCAGCGCCCGCACAATTTCCACCCGCTGCCGTTCACCCACGCTCAGCGTGTGCACGGGGCGCTGTGGGTCCACGTCCAGCCCATAGGTGTGCGCCACTTCGGTGATGCGCTTGGCAACATCGGGCAGCCGCAAACCCTTGTCCAGACCGAGCCACACGTTTTCAGCCGCCGTCAGCGTGTCGAACAGGCTGAAGTGCTGGTAGACCATGCTGATGCCCAGCCTGCGTGCATGGGCCGGGCTCGTGATTTTCACCGGCTGGCCGTTCCACGCGATGTGGCCTGCGTCAGGCTGCACCGCGCCGTAGATGATTTTCATCAGCGTGCTTTTGCCGGCGCCGTTTTCGCCCAGCACGGCGTGAATTTCACCGGGCTTTACAGCCAGGTTCACGCCGTCGTTGGCCTTCACGGCGGGGTATTGTTTGCTGATGCCTTGCAGCCGCAGGCGCAGCGGTGCGGTGCCGGGCAGGGTGCCGGTGTGGGTGCTGGCGTGGGTGCTGGTGCGGCTGTGCACATCGACTGTTATGTTCATGCCGTGCTCCTGCGGAATTGCTCAACGCCCGCCACCCAGGTGCTGGCCAGGTGCCGGTCGTCTGACAGCAGCAGCCAGGCAAAAAGCCGATCGTGCAAGTCACGCGCCATGTTTTGGCGCAGCGTGTCGGTGGTGGTGATGGCGCGGTCCCACAGGCACACATCGGCCATCAGGCCCGCATCCAGGCTGCCGATTTCATCACCCAGGCCGAGCGCCAGCGCCGCGCCACGCGTGGCGCTGTGCAGCGCGCACCAGGCGGTGAGGCGCTGGCCTTGCAGCGCCTGCACCTTGTAGGCGTCGGCCAGCGTACGCTGCATGCTCAGCGAGGTGCCGCCGCCCACGTCGCTGGCCATGCTGACGTTCACAGCGGCATGTTGGGCCGCGCACCAGTCAAACAAACCACTGCCCAAAAACAGGTTGCTGCTGGGGCAGAACGCTATTTGCGAACCCGCTTCGTGCAAAGCGCTGCGGTCGTTGTCGTCGAGCCAGATGCCGTGCGCCAGCAGGCTGCGCGGGTGCAGAAGGCCGACGCTGTTGTAGACGTCGAGGTAGCTGCGTGCGTGTGGAAACAGTGCTGCCACCCAGCGCACTTCGTCGCGGGTTTCGGCCACGTGCGTCTGCATGTAAATGCTGGCATCGGCTTTGCACAGTTCGCCGGCCATGGCCAGCTGCGCGGGTGTGCTGGTGGGTGCAAAACGCACGGTGACGGCATAGCGGTTGCGGCCCTTGCCGTGCCAGCGCTGGATGAGGCTGATGCAGTCGCGTTCGGCTTGCGCCACGCTGCTGTCCAGCAGCGCCGGTGGCGCGTGGCGGTCCATCAGCACCTTGCCGCCGATGACTTGCATGTTGAGTGCGCTGGCTTGTTCGAACAGTGCATCGGCCGACGTTCTGTGCACGGTGGGAAACACCACCGCCGTGGTCGTGCCGTGGGCCAGCAGCGCCTGCAGAAAGTGCGCCGTGCCGGCCGCTGCCACGGCCGGGTCGGCCCATGCGGTTTCGGCCGGGAAAGTGTGGGTGTTCAGCCAGTCCAGCAGCGCGGTGCCGTAGCTGGCCATCACGCCCACTTGCGGGCTGTGCACGTGACTGTCGATGAAACCCGGCAGCAGCAGGCGGCCGCTGTGGTCGTGGCGTTCGTATGCCGCGCCGGGCGCCTGTGGCTGCACGGCCTGGATGCGGCCGTTGTCGCCCACCAGCAGCCAGTGGTCGGGCCGCCAGCGCACGGCAGGGTCGGCGGTGGCGCCCCAGGTGGGTGCGGCGGTGAAGTCCAGCAGGTCGGCGCGGATGGCTTTCATGGGCAGGCAGCGTTCGCAGCTTTCATGCCGCTGCGCGAGACCGGCTTTCAGCGCCCGCTGCGGATGACGTGTGCAAGCTGGCGGCCACCCCACGCACCTGCTCACGAAACCAGCGCATGCTGGGAGCGGTGTGTGTGAGCTCGTGCCACAGCTGGTAGTAGTTCAGCGGTGGAAATACCACCGGGCAGCGCAGGATCTTCACCGGCAACGTGCCCACATAACGGCTGCAGAACAGGCGCCCGGTGGTCAGTACCAGCAGGCTGCCCGCCACCATCAGCGGAATCAAACTGAAATGCGAAGCACGCACCACGATGTGGCGCTGCACCCCGTTGTTGTGCAGGTGTTCGTCGATGACGCCCAAAGCGCCGGGGCTCATCGGCATCGGCGCCACGTGTTCGTGGTCCAGGTATTTCTGCACCGTCCAGTTTCGGCGCGGGCCGGGGTGGTTGTCGGCCACCAGGCACACCACTTCGTCGGTCAGCAAGCGGCCCAGGTGCAGTTCTTCGGGCGGGCGCAACCAGTTGCCCACCACCAGGTCCACATCTCCGGCGGCCAGGTGGCGCCGGTAGTCGTAGTCTTGGGTCAACGGCATCAGTTCCAGCCGCACGCCCGGTGCCGCGCGCTTGATGTGTGTCACCAGACGGGGCAGGAAAAAGGGGTCGAGGTAGTCGCTGGCTGCCACGCGAAACAGCGCTTCGCTGGTGGCGGTTTCAAACGGCGCGGCGCGCAGCACACGGCCGTGGCGGCTGAACAGGCGTTCTGCATCCTGCAGCATGCGTGCGGCCGGTTCCAGCAGCTGCAACGCGGTGGCGGTGGGCTGCATCTGCTGGCCGGCGCGCACCAGCAAGGGATCACCGGTGAGCGTGCGCAGGCGCTTCAGCTGGGCGCTGACGGCCGGCTGCGTGGTGGCCAGCCTGAGGGCGGCGCGGGAGACACTGCGCTCGGATATCACGGTATGCAAGACCCGGATGAGGTGGAGGTCTATGGTGTCGAAGCCGGTGCGCAATGCCATACGCAACATCGTATAACCAACAGTTGCCAGCGCGTATGCTTGCAGGCACGATCTTCGTTACCTTTCGGGTTTGTCCCAACCTGTGCCCAGCCTGTGCCCGGCCATGACCCAACATTCACAACGTGATGCCATGAACACCCCTGCTGACGGTTCGATGGCTGACGTTTCCATGGTGGCTGTTGCCGTTGCCGAAGTTCGGCTGGTTCGTTTTTTCCACCGCGGTGCGGTGGTTGAAATCAACCCGGCCAGCCACAGCCGCACGGTGCTGGAATGGCTGCGCGAAGACGTGCGCTGCACCGGCACCAAAGAAGGCTGCGCCGAAGGCGACTGCGGTGCCTGCACGGTGGTGCTGGGTGAACTGGACGCGGCCGGTGGATTGCAGCTTAAACCCGTGAATGCCTGCATCCAGTTTGTGCCGACGCTGGACGGCAAGGCGCTGTTCACGGTGGAAGACTTGCAGTGCGTGGCTGGCGCGGTTGGCGCCAACAGCCCAGCCGGGCCGGTGGCACCGCTGCACCCCGTGCAGCAGTGCATGGTGGACTGCAACGGTTCGCAGTGCGGCTTCTGCACACCCGGTTTTGTAATGAGCCTGTGGGCCTGTTACCAGCGCCACCAAGTGGCCGGCAGCGTGCCCACACGGCAGCAGCTGGCTGACGACTTGTCGGGCAACTTGTGCCGCTGCACCGGCTATCGGCCCATCCTGGACGCGGGGCAGAAAATGTTTGAGGCACCGGCCCTGCTGTTGGCGCAAGAACCCGTGCTGCAGGCGCTGCGCGGCCTGGCCACAGCCGCCCCGCTGCGCACACCCAGCGGCTTTCATGCGCCACGCAGCCTGGCTGCATTTGCAGCGCTGCGTGTAGCGCTGCCCGACGCGCACATCCTGGCCGGCAGCACCGACATCGGACTCTGGGTGACGAAGCAATTTCGGGCACTGCCGGTGCTGATCAGCATCAACGACGTGGCCGAGCTGAAAGCCGTCACGGTGGACGACCAACACATCAGCATCGGCGCCGGCGCCAGCCTGGAAACGGCTTGGCAGGCGCTGGTGGCCGAATGGCCTGCGTTGCGCGACGTGTGGCTGCGTTTTGCGTCGCTGCCGATACGGCGCACCGGCACCATGGGCGGCAATGTGGCCAACGGCTCGCCGATAGGCGATGCAGCGCCGGTGCTGATGGCGCTGGGTGCACAGGTGGTGCTGCAACGCGGCCCGCTGGTGCGGCAGATGGCGCTGGAAGACTTCTACACCGGCTACATGAAAAACCAGCTGCAAGCGGGTGAGTTTGTGCAGGCACTGCTGGTGCCGCGCAGGCGTGCGGTGCTGGTTGCAGGTCAGGCGGCAGACCAAGCGGCAGACGAAGCTGCAGATCAAGTCGTCAGGGCCTACAAGATCAGCAAACGTTTTGACTGCGACATCTCGGCCGTGTGTGCGGGCCTGGCGCTGCACCTTCAGGGCGGCCGTGTAGTGGCGGCGCGCTTTGCGTTTGGTGGCATGGCCGGCACCGTCAAGCGTGCGGCGCTGGCCGAAGCCGCCGTCGCCGGGCAGCCCTGGAACGAAACCACGCTGCAGGCTGCCCAGGCCGCACTGGCGCAAGACTTTCAACCGCTGAGCGACATGCGCGCCAGCGCGGCCTACAGGCTGCAAGTGGCGAAAAACCTGCTTCGCCGGCTGTGGCTGGAAACGCGGGCCGATGCGCCGCTGCCCGAAAGCGCCGTCAGCGTCTGGGCGCGTGGAGTGGTGGCTTGATGGAGGCAACGTGAACAAAGCCTTTGAAGGCAACCCTGCCGAAGCCGTTCAACGGTCTAACCACGGTGTGGTGGGCCGCAGCCTGCCGCACGAATCGGCCCACCTGCATGTGCAGGGCTGCGCGCCTTACACCGACGACCTGCCGGAACTGGCGGGCACCTTGCACGCCGCGCTGGGCTTGTCGCCGCTGGCGCACGGCGTCATCGAAAACATCGAGCTGGCGCGGGTGCGCGCCATGCCGGGCGTGGTGGATGTGTTCACTGCCCAAGACTTGCCAGGGCCCAACGATTGTGGTTCGCTGGTGCATGACGAACCCATCTTGGCGGGCGAGCCCGGCGACACCCTGCGCTACCGGGGCCAGCCAGTGTTTGCGGTTGTTGCCACCACCCGAGACGCCGCCCGCCGCGCGGCAGCCCTGGCGCCGCAGGTGGTGCAAGCGCGCGCACTGCCGCCCATCCTGACGCCGCAGGCCGCACACACGGCGCAGCAATATGTGGTGCCGCCCATGCACCTGGTGCGCGGCGACGCTGCTGCGGCCATCGCTGCCGCGCCGCACCGTTTGCGTTTGCAGATGGACGTGGGCGGGCAGGAACAGTTTTACCTGGAAGGCCAGATTTCTTACGCCGTGCCCACCGAAGACGCGGGCATGAAAGTGTTTTGTTCCACCCAGCACCCGAGCGAAATGCAACATCGGGTGGCCCAAGTGTTGCAGCGCCCGGCGCACGCGGTGCATGTGGAATGCCGGCGCATGGGCGGTGGTTTTGGTGGCAAAGAATCACAAAGCGCCTTGTTTGCTTGCGTGGCTGCCGTGGCGGCGGTGCGCAGCCATCGGCCGGTGAAACTGCGCGTAGACCGTGACGACGATTTCATGATTACCGGCCGGCGCCACTGTTTCTGGTACGACGCCGAGGTGGGTTTTGACAACGACGGCCACATCCTGGGTGCCGAGGTGACGATGGTTTCGCGCGCCGGCCATGCAGCCGACTTGTCGGGCCCGGTGATGACGCGCGCGCTGTGCCACTTCGACAACGCCTATTGGGTGCCGCATGTGGCTGTGCATGGCTACAGCGGCAAAACCAACACCCAAAGCAACACCGCGTTTCGCGGTTTTGGCGGGCCGCAGGGCGCGATCGCGATCGAGTACTTGATCGACAGCATCGCGCGGCACCTGGGCCTGGACGCGCTGGCGGTGCGCCGCGCCAACTTCTATGGCCGCCCTTCGCACAACCCCATGCATAACGTCACGCCGTATGGTCAAACGGTGGCGGACAACATCATCCACGAACTGGTGGCGCAGCTGGAAGACAGCAGCGGCTACGGGCAGCGGCGCACCGACATCGCCGCCTACAACAACAGCAGCCCGGTGTTGAAGAAGGGTCTCGCGCTGACGCCGGTGAAATTTGGCATCAGCTTCAACGTGCCGCACTTGAACCAGGCCGGCGCCCTGGTGCACATCTACACCGACGGCAGCGTGCTCGTGAACCACGGCGGCACCGAAATGGGCCAGGGCCTGAACACCAAGGTGGCGCAAGTGGTGGCGCATGAACTGGGCCTGCCGTTGGC
>JAYUPP010000492.1:0-2598 GCA_043760045.1 Betaproteobacteria bacterium | reverse complement strand
GCCAATAGGCGGCCAGCGCGGCAACGGGCGTTTCCACAAACGGCATCAACACCCGCAGCGCCCAGGCGCTGGTGGCGAGGTGCAGCACCGTGAAGTTGCCGCTGCGCGCATACAGGCGCGCGGCGTGGCGGGCCAACCGGGGCAAGGTGGTTTTTTCGTGCAACTGCAAAGGCTGCACGGCTTGCGCAAAACCCGACTGCCAGGCCGCGTGGTGCATGCGTTCGACGATGAAGCCCGAATCTGACGCGCCGACACCGGGCAGCGCTGCGGCGCGCTGCAACAGCGGGGTGGGGTCGGTGGCGGTGCCAGCCGCTGCAGCCGCTGCATCGTCAACGCCCAAATCCAGCCAGCGGCTGGACCAGTAGGCGAGCGCGTGCACCAGCTCGGCGCGGTGTGCTGAAGCCACGGCATACGCCGTGCGAATCAGGCCATGAAAGGCCGCTGCGCCGCAGCCGGGCAGCAGCGCCGGCAAGACCTGGCGCAGGGTCTCGCCGGCGCCTTCTTCCTGCATCCAGGTGTTAAAGAGGTCGCGGTAGCGGGGCCAGGCCACCGGGTCGCCCAGCGGCACGCGCCAGGCGTCACCGGCGGGCCAGGGCTGCAGCGGCGGCATCGGATGCAGTTTGCGGGCATAAAACGCACCAGCGCTTTGCAGCCGGCTGTCGCTGGCGCCCAGGCGGTGCAG
The DNA here is from genome assembly GCA_043760045.1 of Betaproteobacteria bacterium. Lineage (GTDB taxonomy): Bacteria > Pseudomonadota > Gammaproteobacteria > Burkholderiales > Burkholderiaceae_C > Rubrivivax. The sequence continues at coordinate 1,916 of JAYUPP010000492.1, read as the reverse complement.
CGCCACCAGCAGCATCGGCAAGTGGTTGCTCAGGCGTACGCCGTATTCGGCGTCGTAAAGCAGGCTGTTGTCGAGTGCGGCAGTCAGGTTCATACGGGCGTTGGTGGGCAAGCTTTCCAGGACCCGGGGCGTTGCCCCGCAGCATGAAAATGGGTGGGTTGGGCGCGGTGGCCAAACGCGGCCAAACGCGGGCATAGCGCAGGCACAGCGCGGGCAATCATCTCGAGCTTCGGCCTGCCAAGCAGAGCAAGCCCGTCAGAGGGCCGCTTCAAGCGTGTCGATGAAACGCGCGGCCACATCAAACCCCGTTTGCTGCGTGATCTCGGCAAAACCTGTGGGGCTGGTGACGTTGATCTCGGTCAGGCAGCTGCCGATGATGTCCAGCCCCACCAGCAGCAGCCCGCGCGCGGCCAGCACGGGGCCTAGCGCTTCAGCAATCTCGCGGTCGCGTGCAGAAAGCGGCTGCGCCACGCCTTTGCCACCCACGGCCAGGTTGCCGCGTATTTCAGTGCCCTGCGGAATGCGCGCCAGGCTGAAGGGCACGGGCACGCCGCCTATCACCAGCACCCGTTTGTCGCCCTGCACAATTTCGGGCAGGTATTTCTGCACCATCAGCGTCTGTGCACCGCCCCGGTTCAGGGTTTCGGTGATGCTGCCCAGGTTAAGGCCGTCAGGCCCGACGCGGAAGATGCCCATGCCGCCCATGCCGTCCAGCGGTTTGCAGATGATGTCCTGGTGTTCGGCGTGGAAGCGCTTCACGTCATCGGCGTCGCGCGTCACCAGCGTCGGGCCGATGAACTGCGGAAACTCAAGGATCGCCATTTTTTCAGGGTGTTCACGCAGCGCGCTGGCTTTGTTGAAAACCCGTGCACCTTCACGTTCAGCCTGGCTCAGCAAGTGAGTGGCATAGAAATACTCGCTGTCGAAGGGCGGGTCCTTGCGCATCAGCACCGCGTCCACTTCGGCCAGCACTTGGGGCCGTTCATCGGGCGCATGCTGCGCGGCTTCGAACCAGGCAGCGCTGTGGCCGCTTTTATCGCCGCTGTTTCCGCCGCTCCCCGGGCGGCCGGCGAGCACGATGTCGCGCACCAAGCCCGTGACACGCCCACCCCGCTGCCAGCGCAGGTCTTGCGGCCCGCAGGCCATCAGCGTGTGCCCGCGCGCGGCGGCAACGCGCATCATCGCGAAGCTGGAATCCTTGTGGGTCTTGAACGACTCCAGCGGGTCGGCAACAAACAGCAGTTTCACGCGCAGTTCTCCAGTGCATCACGCGGCCCGTGATGGGGCCGGCGCTGCACTGTGACACAGGCCGGTGGCCGTGCCGCCCTCAAGCCACGGCCTGGTCTGCCGATAGTCCGGAAACCCGCACTCCCAACGCCCGCCATGTGCCGACTTGCCGCCTATCTGGGTGAACCCATCTTCCTGGAAGAGCTGATTGCCAAACCGCGCCATTCGCTGATGCGGCAGTCGCTGCGCGCTGAAGAAGGCGTCATGCAGACGAACGGCGACGGCTTCGGCATTGGCTGGTATGGCGACCGCGCCGAGCCCGGCGTCTACCGCGAAGTGATGCCGGCCTGGAGCGACGACAACCTGCTGGCACTGTCGCAAACGCTGTCTTCACATCTGTTCTTCGCCCACGTTCGCGCGGCCACCGCCGGCGGCATCGCGCGCCAGAACTGCCACCCGTTCCGCCACGGCCGCTATCTCTTCATGCACAACGGCCAGATTGGCGGTTATGCGGCCTTGCGCCGCACGCTGGAAGCGCGGCTGCCCGATGCGCTTTATGGCGAGCGGCGTGGCGCCACCGACTCCGAGCTGTTGTTTTTGCTGGCGCTGGCGCGCATCCAGCAGGGCCACGCGCCCGACCTGGCGCTGCTGTCGGTGCTGCAGGACACCTGGGCGTTGATGCAACAGCA
>JAYUPP010000491.1:0-6504 GCA_043760045.1 Betaproteobacteria bacterium | reverse complement strand
ATGTTCTTCACCACGCCGTTGACGATGGAGCCTTCGCTCAAGGTTTCCAGCAGCTTGGCGCGCTCTTCGCCCATCGAAGCTTCCACCACCGCGCGGCGTGACAACACGACGTTGTTGCGCTTGCGGTCGAGCTTGATGACCTTGAATTCCATCGTCTTGCCCTCGTAGGGCGACATGTCCTTCACGGGGCGGGTATCAAGCAGGCTGCCCGGCAGGAAAGCGCGGATGCCGTTGACCAGCACCGTGAGGCCGCCCTTGACCTTGCCGCTGACTGTGCCGGTGACGAAGACGCCACTTTCCAGCGCGTTTTCAAGGCTCATCCAAGACGCCAGGCGCTTGGCCTTGTCGCGGCTGAGGATGGTGTCGCCGTAGCCGTTTTCAACGGCGTCGATGGCGACAGAAACAAAGTCGCCGACTTGAACTTCCAGTTCGCCCTGGTCGTTCTTGAATTCTTCGATTGCTACGTAGGACTCACTTTTGAGGCCTGCATTCACCACAACGTGGTTGAACTCGATGCGCACAACTTCGGCAGAGATAACTTCGCCGACGCGCATGTCGTTGCTCTTCAGCGATTCCTCGAACAGAGCGGCAAACATGGAAGCGCCACCCGAGGCGGTGACGGTAGTGGTAACGGACATGGGTTTCCTGACTGGCCCGGAGGAGTTGATGCAGAGCCGGGCGTGCTTGCGGTGGATGCCGCGGGGTTGAAGTTGCAACAGCCAACACACTCATGGACCTGACGGTCACTGAAGGGGAGTGCGTGGCACCTGGAAAACGGACTAAGGGGTTGTATGACCCTTCGGCCCGGCGCCGCTGCCCATGGCAAACGGCCCACGCTGTTGCCACCAATCCAGCACCTGCTGCACCGACGCTTCGATGCCGAGGTTTGAGTTGTCCAGCAACTGCGCATCTGCGGCCGCTTTGCAAGGCGCAACGCTGCGGTTTTGGTCCCGGGCGTCACGCGCCTCCAAGTCAGCGCGAAGACTGTCGATATTAGCGGCAATGCCCTTTGAAATCAATTGCTTATGCCGCCGCAGCGCACGCTGGCTGGCGTCTGCAGTCAAGAACACCTTGAGCGCAGCGTCGGGGAACACGACCGTGCCCATGTCGCGACCGTCGGCCACCAGGCCGGGCGCGCGCCTGCAGGCCAGCTGCAGGCCGTGCAAAGCCTGCCGCACGGCAGGCAAAGCCGAGACGCGGGAAGCCAGCAGGCCGGTGCTTTCCAGCCGCAGCTCGTCAGTCACTTCGCGCCCGCGCAGCCAGATGCGGCCGGCGTCTTCGAGCTGGCCGAAACGCAGGTCCAGCAGCGCGGCAAGCCGCGCCACGCCTGCCTCGTCTTCAGGCGCAACACCGTCCAGGGCGGCCGCCAAGCCTGTTGCGCGATAGAGCGCGCCCGAGTCCAGCAGATGCCAGCCCAGCTGGGCCGCCACCTCGGCAGCCAGCGTGCCCTTGCCCGAAGCTGTGGGGCCGTCTACGGTGATGACCGGAATGTTGGCTGGCTCTGCATGGGCCACGTCCAGCATGGTTTCGAAGTAGTCTGGAAAGGTCTTGCCCACGCAGCGCGGGTCTTCGATGCGGGTGGTGCAGCGCCCGCCCAGCAGCGGGTTGAAAGCGGCCAGCGACAGGCACATCGCCATGCGGTGGTCGTCATAGGTGTGGATGCGGGCGTGCTGCCACTGTGTGGCCGGCTCGGCAAAAGGATGCACCTGCAGGAAGTCGGGCCCTTCGTCCACCTGCGCGCCCAGCTTGCGCAGTTCTGTTGCCATCGCGCTGATGCGGTCGGTTTCTTTCACGCGCCAGCTGGCAATGCCGGTCAGTCGCGTGGGGCTGTCGGCGTAGAGGGCCATCACGGCCAGCGTCATCGCGGCGTCGGGTATCGCCACGCAATCCATCGTCAGGCCTTGCAATGGCCAGCGGCCACGGTGCACTTCCAGCCAGCCGGGGCCGGTTTTGATCTGCGCACCCATGGCCCGCGCGGCATCGACAAAAGCGATATCGCCCTGGATCGAATCGGCGCCCACGCCCTGGATGCGCAGCGGCGCGCCGCCGTGCGCGGCCAGCGCGCCCATGGCGATGAAATAAGAAGCCGACGAGGCGTCACCTTCCACGTGCAGGTTTTGCGGTGCGGTGTAGGTTGCCCCGGCGGGGATGGTGAAACGCTGCCAGCCCTGGCGCTGCACGAGCACGCCAAAAAGCGCCAGCAGCTTCAGCGTGATCTCGATGTAGGGCTTGGAAATCAGCTCACCCACCACTTCAATCTCGACCGGCTGTGTGCTGCGGGCCAGCGGCAAAGCCAGCAGCAGCGCCGTCAGGAACTGGCTTGACACATCACCGCGCACGCGTATGGGCACCTGGGTCGCCAGCACACCGCCCGCCTGCCCGCTGACTTCCAGCGGCGGGTAGCCCGCCTGGCCCAGGTCGGCAATGGTGCAACCCAGCGGCCGCATCGCATCCACCAGGTCGCCAATCGGCCTTTCGTGCATGCGCGGCACACCGCGCAAGGTGTAGCGGCCGCCCTGCCGGGTGGCCAGCACCGCCAGCGCAGCAGCCAGCGGGCGCATGGCAGTGCCGGCATTGCCCAAAAACAGGTCGGCGCTCTTGACGCCCAGCGTGCCACCCAGGCCCGTGACGACGAGCACCGGGCCTTCACGTTGCAGCCTGCAACCCAGTGTTTGCAGTGCGTCCAGCATCACCCGCGTGTCGTCGCTGTCCAGCAAGTCGTGAATGCGGGTCTCGCCCTGCGCCAGGCCGGCCAGCAACAGCACGCGGTTCGAGATGCTTTTCGACCCCGGCAATTGCACCGTGCCCGATGCCGCGTCCAGCGGCGGCAGGTCGAGAAAAGGAATGTTGAACACTGCGCTTCAGGCCTTGCCGTTGCTTGCGGGCCGCGCGCTGCCCATCTGCCAGTTGGCACGGCCTTCAGCGGGACTGCGGATCAAGTCCTCCAGCGCCTCAGTGTTGCCTTCACGAATGACATGTTCCAGCGCGGCCAGCGCGTGGCGAAAGCGCTGCGACTGCTTCAGCACTTCTTCGCGGTTGGCCATCAGAATGTCGCGCCAGGTTTCGGGGTTGCTGGCCGCGATGCGCGTGAAATCACGAAAGCCCGGGCCCGCGAGAGACAGGTAGTCGCGCCCCGCCGGCTGGTTGACCACCGAGCTAAAGAATGCAAAAGCCAACAAGTGGGGCAGGTGGCTGACGGCCGCAAAAGCGGCGTCGTGGTTTTCGGGGCTCATGATCAGCACCTGCGCGCCCAGTGCAGCCCACACGTCGGTGGCCTTTTGCACGAGTGCGGCTTCTGACTGCGGCAACGGCGTCAGGATGACCTGGCGGCCTGCATACAGGCTGGCGTCGGCGTGGTCGATGCCCGAAACTTCCTTGCCCGCTATCGGGTGGGCGGGCACGAAGTAGCCCACCTTCTCGCGCAGCGCGCGCCGCGCCGAATCGACCACATCGCGTTTGGTGCTGCCCACATCCATCACCAGCATGCCCGGCTCAATCAAGGCGCGGATGGTCTTCAGCGTGTTTTCAGTTGCCGACACCGGCACCGCCACCATCACGAGATCAGAACCCGACACTGCCAGCAAGGCCGATTCAGCGGCCACATCAATAACGCCCAATTGACGTGCACGCTCGGTGGTGGAGGGCGACTTGCTGTAACCCACCACCTGCTTCACAAGCCCGGCCTTTTTCAGCGCCAGCGCAAAACTGCCACCCATCAAACCGCAGCCGATCAACCCCAACTGAGTGAACATCGCGCTGTGGCCCCGGCTTTTTTTGGTTTGAAAGTGCTTTCATGACCCGGGGCGTGGCCCCGTTGCATGAAAGTTGATGTGGAAGTCTTCCATGATCCGGGGCTTGCCCCGAATCATGAGACTCAGTGCACGTCTACAGGGTAGCTGCCCAGCACCTTGAAGTAGGCGCAGACGCCGCGCAATTCGCGCAGCGCGGCAGCCACTTGGGGCTCGTCAGGGTGGCCCTGCAGGTCGATGTAGAAGTAGTACTCCCACTGCCCCGAGCGGGCCGGCCGCGATTCAAACCGCGACATCGACACGCCGTGCTGCTTCAGCGGCACCAGCAGGTCATGCACCGCGCCGGGCCGGTTAGTCACCGAGACCACCAGGCTCGTGCAGTCGTGGCCCGACGCTTTGGGTGCGGGCTGGCGTTCGGGGTGGGTGACGATGGCAAAGCGCGTGCGGTTGTGAGCGTCGTCCTGAATGGCCGGCGCCAGCACATGCAGGCCGTATTCAGACGCGGCGCGCGCACCTGCGATGCCGGCCAGCCGGCTGTCCACCGACGCCAGCCGCGCACCTTCAGCGTTGCTGGCAACCGGGCGCCGTTCCACCTGGGGCAGGTGGTTGCTGAGCCAGGTGTGGCACTGCGCCAGCGCCTGCGGGTGTGCACACACGGCTTCAATATCAGCCAGCTTGTCTTCGCGCCGCAGCAGGTTGTGTTTCACCAGCAGGCTGGTTTCGCCGATCAAAAACAGCGGCGTTGTCAGGAAAATGTCCAGCGTGCGCGTGACCACACCTTCGTTGGAATTTTCAACCGGCACGACGCCGAAATCGGCCGCGCCGGCGGTGGTCATCTGGAAAACTTCGTCCACACTGGCACACAGCACACGCACGATGGACGAGCCAAAGTAAGACAGCGCAGCCTCTTCGCTGAAGGTGCCCGCAGGCCCCAGATAAGCAACGCGAGTGGGCGTTTCCAGCGCGCGGCAAGCCGACATCACTTCGCGCCAGATGGGCGCCACGCTGGACGATTGCAGCGGCCCTGGATTGACCGCCTTCAGACTGTCGATCACCTGCGCTTCTCGTTCCGGTCGAAACACCGGCGAACCCTGGTGTTTTTTCAGCTCACCGACCTGCAGCGCCAACGCGGCGCGGCGGTTCAACAGCGCCAGCATGTCGCGGTCGAGTGTGTCAATCTGCCCGCGCAGGGCCAGCAGTTCCGGGCCGACACCGGCGCCGCCGGCTGCGTCGTCAAGCTGGGCCATGGGCGGGCGATTTACTTCTTGGGCCCGGCCGCAGGGGCACTGGCGCCGGGCGTCACGCCCAGGCGGCGGGCGATGGTTTGCTCAAGCGCCTTCAGCTTGGGGTCGATGGCGGGGCGCGATTCGGACACCAGCTTCTGCGCCAGCGCCTGCTGGCTTTCCACCGTCAGCTGTTGGTATTTGCGGCTCACCGGCGACTCGAGCCAGGCGACCAGGGTCTTCAGCTCGTCTTCATTGAGCTTGTCTTCCAGCGTGTTGCCAAAGTGGGTGGGGCCCAGCTTCATTGCGTTGGTGCGCAAGGTGGGCGATATCTCTTCGAAAAACTTCTTCACGTCGGCCTGAATTTCGGTGGCCAACAGCTCGCGTTTTTCGGCCGGCACGCGCTGCAGGGCCTGGCCCACGGCCGCCAGCACCTGCTGGGCGGTTTGCCCGGCCAGCTGGGTGCCGATGGCTTCGATGCCACCGGCCTGCAGCTGCAGCGCCTTTTGCACCAGTTCTTTCTTAGCCGGCGTCGAGGTGCCACTGCTCTGCGCCAGGGCCACCGGGGCTAACGCCAAACAAGCAGTCAGTGCCACAGTCAGTGTGGCCACCCGCGTTGCGGCCTTCCATTCGGTTCTCAACATCGTCATCCTTCAGTGCCGGTGTCGCCAGCGGTTGCGTCGTCGCCTTCGGCGTCCACCGCAGGCGCGTCGTTTTCAACAATGCGCTGCAGCCCGGAAAGCTTGGCGCCGTTGTCCAGTGCAATCAGCGTCACGCCTTGTGTGGCGCGGCCGAGTTCGCGAATTTCTGCCACCCGGGTACGCACCAGCACACCCTTGTCGGTGATGAGCATGATCTCGTCAGTGGGTCGCACCAGTATGGCGGCCACCACACGGCCGTTGCGTTCACTTTGCTGGATGGCGATCATGCCCTTGGTGCCGCGGCCGTGGCGGGTGTACTCGGTGATGCTGGTGCGTTTGCCGTAGCCGTTTTCGGTGGCGCACAAAACACTCATGCTCATGTTTACAGCCGTGCGCGCGCTGTCGTCGCCGGCCTCGGCGCCGGCGACGACGCCGGCATCCTGCTCAGCCACCAGCATTGCAATCACGCGCTGGCCCGGTTCCAGCGCCATGCCGCGCACACCGCGTGCATTGCGGCCCATCGCGCGCACATCGTCTTCGTCAAAACGCATCGCCTTGCCACCGTCGGAAAACAGCATCACGTCGTGTTTGCCGTCAGTCAGCGCAGCGCCGATCAGGAAGTCGCCCTCATCCAGATCAACCGCAATGATGCCGGCCTTGCGCGGGTTGCTGAATTCGTCCAGGCTCGTTTTTTTCACCGTGCCGAGCGCGGTGGACATGAACACGAAGTGGTCTTCGGGGAAGCTGCGGAATTCGCCCGTCAGTGGCAGCACCACGGTGATTTTTTCGCCGGCCTGCAGCGGGAACATGTTGACGATGGGGCGGCCGCGCGATGCGCGCGAACCCTGCGGCACTTCCCAGACCTTGATCCAGTACACCCGGCCGCGGTCG
>JAYUPP010000490.1:0-2605 GCA_043760045.1 Betaproteobacteria bacterium | reverse complement strand
GGGGCGGCTACCGGCTGATCCCCGACAACTGGCAGTTCTGGCAGGGCCGCCGCAGCCGCCTGCATGACCGGCTGCGCTACACGTTGCTGCCGGATGGCGGCTGGATGCGCGAGCGGCTGGCGCCTTAAGGAAAAACCCCGTCAGTGCAATGCAGGCGGGGTGGGTCAGGCAGGAAAAAAGACTGGTTGCAGACAAGTTTATTGCTCTACTATCTACCAGTCATCTACCTGTAAAATTAGTTTTATTGTTTAATATCAACAATAATATCTATTTTTATCTACCCATGATTTACGATGACCTTCACCTTGCCAACACCCTGCGCAGCTTGCTGGCGCAGGCCCCCGCGCTGACGGCAGCTCAGCTGGGCAAGGCAACAGGCAAAAGTCAGTCCAGCATCTCGAAGGCATTGATCAGCCTTGGCGACGAGGTGCTGAAGCTGGGCGCGGCGCGCAGCACCCGGTATGCGCTGACGCAAGACATCCTGGGTCTGGCTGCCTCGCAGGCGCTGCATGAGACAGGCGCGGCAGGCAACATCGAGGCGCGCGGAACGCTCACTTTTTTGAAGTCAAACCGGGTTCATGTGCGTGGCAAAGCGCTGCCTGAAAGCCTGAGCGATGGCCGCTTGCCGTGGTTTTTGACACCGCTGCAGCCTCAAGGCTTTCTGGGACGGGAGCTGGCGCGCTTGCGGCCTGATTTCCCGACCGAGCCGGACGACTGGTCGCTGGCGCAAGTGCTGTACATGGCGGCCAACCACCAAACCGACCCGCCCGGCGCGTTTGAATTGGGCCGCGTCCTGGGCGAGGTGATTCCCAAAGCCCCGCACGATATTGCCGCCCGGCTGGTCTACTACGACGCGCTTACCGCCAGCATCAACAGCCGCCTTCCGGCAGGCTCTTCTGCCGGTGGCGAACAACCCAAGTTCACGACCACCGTCCCCACAGACGGCGATCCGCTGCATGCAAAGCATTGCATTGTCAAATTCACACCGCCGCGCGGCACGCCTTTTGGAGAGCGGTGGCACGACCTGCTCCAGCTGGAGCATCTGGCGGGCGAGGTGCTTCGCCAGCACGGCATTGCTGCGGCCCAAACGCAGCTGCTGCACAGCCCGCAGCGAAGCTACCTTGAGTCGAGTCGTTTTGACCGTGTCGGCACGGTCGGCAAGCGCCACGTCGTTGCGGCATCGGCCATTCACGATGAATTCGTCAAATCACCCCGGCAGCACTGGGTGGCCACGTGTGCGGCGCTGGCGGCTAACTACCTGTTGCCCGCAGAAGACCTGAACGCGGTGGTGCTGACGTATTTGTTTGGCCAGTACATCGGCAACACCGACATGCACTTTGGCAACCTGTCTTTTTTTACCGGCGACATCGTCGGCAACTTGAAGGGCGCCAAGCAGCAGGCCCCTTTTCGCATCACGCCGGTCTACGACATGCTGCCCATGATGTGGCGGCCGCACATCCATTCCGGCCAGCTAGATCTTGACCCGGTGCGCCCGCAGTTGCAACCCGCAGGCTACGGCCAGCAGGCTTTGGTGGCGCGCGATATGGCCGTCAACTATTGGCAGCAGGCCGCCGCGCTGGCGAATCTGAGCCCGGCCATGCGCACCGCCTGTTTAAAAAACGGGGCGCGCTTGCAGCGTAATTTTGCAGATGCCGACTGAGGCCGGTTGCCTGCTGCAACTGCGTGTCTTTAAACCGAAGACACGCCGTCAACCCAGACGCCTGCCAGGCGTGCAATAGCCTGGTGCGCGACAGCATCAAGCTGCGCTGCACTAACCAGCGCCGGAGCCACCTCAGCGAGCGGCACCAACACAAATGCGCGCTGCTCCATGCGCGGATGCGGTACGCAAAGCGCAGGCGATGCGATGCGGGCGCTGCCGTAAAGCAGCAAGTCCAGGTCAAGCGTGCGCGGCGCATTCGGGTAGGGCCGTTCGCGGCCTGCGCGCTGTTCAATCGCCTGCAAATGACGCAGCAGCTCGGGCGCGTTCAGGGCCGTGCTGAGTTCGGCCACTGCGTTGAGGTAGTCGGGGCCGCTGCTGTCAACGGGACTGGTTTGGTACAGGCTGGAGACAGCGCCGACTCGCGTGGATGGAATCTGGTCCAGCGCTTTGACGGCGCTGCGTAAGGCCTGAACCGCATCACCAAGGTTGGCCCCCAGACCGACATAGGCTGTGACCTGCCGCAGCGGCTCGTTCGGCCCCTGCACCTCGTGATTTCCGTGCGGCCTGGCTTCGCCCATGACGCGGCTTTAGCGACCGGAAGCGTCGCCCGATGCAGGCGGCTCAAACAAGCCGGCTGGCGCGTCAGATGCAGCGCCACGTTCGCCTTGTGGCTTGCGACGGCGGCGGCGCTTGCGCGGGGCCGTGGCGTCCCCGGCGTCGGTAAATCCGCCTTCGGTAAACCCAGCCTGATCGCCGGTGGGCTGCTGCGCCAGCCGGGTTGCCGCCTGGTCTGTGCCCAGGGGCGCCACCGCACTCACCCCGCGCACCCGCGTGCGCGCGTGCTGCGGCCGCTGCATCTGCTCCTGTCGCACGGCTTCGATCATCGCGTGGCGTTCGTCGTCATACGCGGTGCTGAATTTTTCCCACCATTCGGCCAGTTCCATA
>JAYUPP010000489.1:0-2607 GCA_043760045.1 Betaproteobacteria bacterium | reverse complement strand
TGTCAGCGCGCACGGTGCTGAAGGCGCCTGCCTGTTGATCGTTGATGCGCAGGCGGCTGGGGTCGTGCTGAATGCAAGCCGCACCGTGGACGGCCAGCGCTGCGCCGACATCACTTTCAACAGCGTGAAGCTGGGTGCCGACGCGCTGCTGGGTGCCGCCAGCAGTGCGCTGCCTCACATTGAAGAAGCGCTGGACTTTGCCACTGCGCTGCTGTGTGCTGATGCCATTGGCGCCATGCGTTACGCCTTTGATGCGACGCTGGAGTACACCAAAACTCGCAGGCAGTTTGGTGCGCCCATAGCGTCGTTTCAGGTGCTGCAGCATCGCATGGTAGAAATGTTGATCACGCTGGAGCAGGCACGCTCGATGGCCATTCTGGCGGCCGCAAAAGTGGACCACGCCAGCGCCGATGCACGGGAACGCAGCCGCGCGGTGTCGGCCGCCAAAATCAAAATCGCCGACGCAGCGCGCCTTGTCAGCCAGGAATCGGTGCAGCTGCACGGCGGCATGGGCATGACCGAAGAGCTGAAGATTTCGCACACCTTCCGCAGGCTGACGATGGCGGCACAGCGTTTCGGTGACGCTGACCACCACCTGGAACGTTATGCAATATTGGCTTGACGTCTTTAGCTCCCTCTCCCTTTCAGGGAGAGGGTTGGGGTGAGGGTGAATGTGGATACACCGCACTGCCTTTGCGCCAGCACAGAAGCCTCACCCCAGCCCTCTCCCTTCCAGGGCGAGGGAGCAAAACATGACTACCCTGGAAACCCTGGCCAGCATTGATGCCACCACCACGATGCTGGCCCGCGCGGGCTACATTGCCACGCGGCCCATCGCGATGGCCGTCTACCTGGCGCACCATCTCAGGAAGCCTGTGCTCATCGAGGGCCCGGCAGGTGTGGGCAAATCCGAACTGGCGGTGTGTGCTGCGCGCGGCCTTTGTTACCCGCTGTTGCGGCTGCAGTGTTACGAAGGCCTGGACGACAGCAAGGCGCTGTATGAATGGAAATACGGCAAACAACTGCTGTACACCCAGGTGTTGAAAGAAAAGATCGGCTTGCTGGTGGACAAAACCGACACGCTGGACGGCGCGCTGGCCAAGCTGGTTGGTTTTCAGGACCTGTTTTTCTCGCGCGAATTTCTGCAGCCGCGGCCGCTGCTGCAGGCCATGGAACAGATGAGCGGCAGCGTGTTGCTTATCGATGAGGTGGACAAGGCCGAAGAGGCTTTTGAGGCGCTGCTGCTGGAAGTGCTGGCCGACTATCAGGTGACGATTCCCGAAATCGGCACCGTGCGCGCGCAGGTGCCGCCGCTCGTCATCCTGACGTCGAACAACACGCGTGAACTCAGCGACGCGCTGAAACGCCGCTGCCTGCACCTGCACATCGGGTTTCCCGATGCGGCGCTGGAACTGCAGGTGCTGCGCGCGCGCGTGCCGGGTATTGCCGAAGCTTTGCTCGCGCAGCTGGTGGCTTTTGTGCAGGCCTTGCGCACCGAGAACCTGCGCAAGCCGCCATCGATGGCCGAGTCGGTGGACTGGGCGCGCACGCTGCTGCTGCTGCACGCACCGGTGCTGAACGCAGACTTCGTGCGTGACACGCTGAATGTGCTGCTCAAGCGCGAAAGCGACATCCGCGAGGTGCAGCCCCGCCTGGCCGAACTGTTGCGCACGGCGGCTGCGGCCGGCGCACTGCACCCGGGTTGATGGGCGCGCGGAAATGGACCACACACTGGCCGGCTACGTGCGCGCGCTGCGTGCTGCGGGTGTTGAGGTGTCTACTGCAGAAACCATTGACGCGGTGCGTGCCGTGGCGTTGCTGGGTTATGCGCACCGTGCCGACCTGAAAAACATGCTGGGCCTGACGCTGGCCAAATCAGCGCTCGACCAGCGCATCCACGAACGTGTTTTTGATCTGTACTTCAGCACACCCGAGAGTGCTTGTGAGCCGACTGACGACCACCTGCAAGCGGCGCTGGCGCGTGCGGCTGCGGCAGCGGGGGTCGAACACATGCAGCTGTTTACCCAAGCTGCGCCGCTGACACAGCACATGTTGCAGGCCCTGGGCAACGAGCTGCTGGGCCTGCAGCGGCTGCAATTTTCGGGCGACGACGACGCCACCGCACAGCCCAGCGCCCAGGCGCAGGCGCTGCAAACCACACGTGCCGCGCTGCAGCGCGCCGCACGTTTGCATGTGGACCGCGCCCATGAACTGTATGGACGCCCGGCTACCGAGGCCTTCATGACGGCGGTGGCTGTGCGGCGCCCCCTTGGCCAGATGGGCCGCATGGCAGCGCCCGAACTGGAACGGATGAAGGCGGCGGTGGCCCGCATGGCGCGCAAATTGGCGGCCCGCCATGCACGCCGCCAGCGGGTGCAGCTGCGCGGCCGGCTGGACATGCGCCGCACCCTGCGCGCCAACGCGGGCCACGAAGGCATGCCCTGCTCGCTGGCTTTCAAAAACCGCCGCCGCGACAAGCCGCGTGTGGTGGTGGTGTGTGACGTGTCGGGCTCGGTGGCTGCGCAGGTGCGTTTTCTGCTGCTGTTTTTGGTGGCGCTGCATGGCGAATTTGGCAACGTCGTCGGTCATTTGCGCAGCTTTGCGTTT
>JAYUPP010000488.1:0-6528 GCA_043760045.1 Betaproteobacteria bacterium | reverse complement strand
CGCGGTCGCAAGGCAACCAGTGGGTCCAGTCTTCATAGCCGGTGTGCAGCGCCTGTTCGATCAGCAGGCCGCGAAAGCCGCTGCAGTCGATGAAGAGGTCGCCTTCCACACGCTGGCCGCCTGCCATCACCAGCGCCTGCACATATCCGTCGTTAGCGCGCAGTGACACCTCGGTTATTCGGCCTTCGATGCGCATCACGCCGCGCCCTTCAGCCTGCCGGCGCAGGTAACGCGCGTAGAGGCCGGCGTCGAAGTGGAAGGCGTAGGTGATGTCGTTCAGCGGCGAGTTCTGCACATCGGCCGGTGGCCGCATGAAGCGGTTTTGGTAGGCCGCCACGCGCGTGATGGCGTATTCGCCAAGCTCGGGCGTGCCGCTGGGGTTGGCCAGGAATTGCTTCAGCCAGTACTGGTGAAAAGGCACCGTCCACAAATCCTGGCCGAAGCGGCCGAAGGCGTGCATGTAGCGCTGGCCCAGAGTGCCCCAGTTGACGAATTCGATGCCCAGCTTGAAGCTGCCTTGCGTTTCACGGATGAATTCGTTTTCATCCAGTTCCAGCACGCGGTTGAACAGCTGGATCATCGGAATGGTGGCTTCACCCACACCCACGGTGCCGATCTCTTCACTTTCCACGAGGGTGATGGAAACCTTGCCGCGCAGTACTTTTGAGAGTGCAGCCGCCGTCATCCAGCCGGCCGTGCCGCCGCCAGCAATGACGATGCGCTTGACGAGGGTTTGGCTGTGCAGGGGCGGGTTCATGAACAAAGGCTAACGGCAAAAGCTGCAGTACGCGCAGTGGAAAAAAGCCCCGGCTTCCTTGCGGCTGCCGGGGCTTGAGTTGCGGGCGAAGCGCAGGGCGGCTGGTGCCGTCTTCTGGCTCAGAACTTGTAGTTCAAACCCAGCAAGTAGGTCTTGCCGAAGCGCTTGGTGTCGGTCGGGTTGTCGCGGTTTTCGGTGTACTGCTGGAACAACTCGTCGCCCAGGTTGTTGACCTGCAGCAGCACCGACAAACCTTTCAGGAAGCTGCGTTCAGGAAAGGTGTAGCCAATCTGCGCGTCCACCACCGTTTCGCCGCGGATGAAGGTGATCTCCACGTCGTCTTTGTAGTCGGGGTTGATGCCCAAAAAGTCAGAGCGCTTGCGTGAAGCCACCGACAGCTGCAGACCGTGTTTTTCGTAATAAGCGCGGAAGTTCGTCACTTTCTTCGACAAGCCCGGCAGCGGGATGGTGATGGGCGTGTTGATCAGGCCGGCCAGCTGACTCGGCCCAATGGTGATGCTGCTGTTGGTGTCGCTGTGGTTGAAAAACACACCAAATCCGTCCAGCGCCCCCCACACCATGTTCAGCGGAATGTTGACGGCGGCTTCGAAACCGTGGATACGGCCACCCTTGCCATTGGTCGGCCGGTTCAGGAAACCCACCGTGCCCCCGGCGGGGATGGTGGCGTTGGCCGGCAGCACGCCTTTGAAGTCGTACAGACCGGGCAGATTCAAAACATAGGTGTCGATGTCCTTGTAGAACCCGGCCAGACTGACATAGCCCTTGTTGCCAAAGTACTTCTCCACCGACAAGTCGTAGGCCGTGGCGCGGAAAGGTTCAACTTCAGGGTTGCCGCCGCTGGATACGTAACGCTGCGGCGTCAGCGGCGGGTTCGCCAGGCTGGGTTGGTCAACACTTGCGCGCATGTCGCGCATGGTCGGTCGCGACATGGTTTTGCCGATGCCCAGGCGGGTGAACAAGTCATTGCCCATGTCGATGTTCAGGTTCAGGCTGGGCAGCACGTCGGTGTAGCTCTTGCCGCCCGACTGGCTGACGCAGCTGGCTGCGGTGGAACCTGTGCAGCGGCCCGAGTCGTTGACAAAACCGGTGCTGCGCTGGTCGGTGTTGACGATTTGCGCGCCGACGTTGCCGGTCACGCCACGGCCAAACACCTCGCCGTCGAGGTCAAACTTGGCATAGGTGGTGGTGACTTCTTCCTTCACCGACCAGTTGCGGTTGATCACCGTGCCGTACACGTTGGGGCGCAGGCTGTAGATGGTGCCGAGTGAGCCGCGTGGGTCCCAGACGGCGATCCGGATGCCGTCCACCGTCAGCGTGTCGGCGCCCGGGATCGGGGCACTGGCAAAGGGCGCCGTCGTGCCGTTGATGACCAGGAAACCCTCCTGTGTGGTCGATATTTTCTGGCGGTCTGTGGCCAGCAAACCGAAGTCAACGCCGCTGACCCAGCCCCAGCCCAGCGCCCGCTTGGCGCCAATGCGCAGGTTGTTCAACTCATCGCCGACCGAAGGTGCAGCCACGTAACCGGCTTGTGGTGTCAGCGTGCCGCCACCCCAGCCCATCACGTCGGTCAGCACCACGGTGCTGCGGTTGGCGAAGTCGGTGCTGCTGGTGAACTTCAGGTCACCGTGGTTGCCGCCTGTGAAGCCGGTCCAGCTGATGGTGCCGGTGGCGCCCGGGGTTGCCGCCGCACCGTTGCTCTGCGCAGGGTTGCCGTTGCCGGCCAGACCGCCCGTGGTTTCGTAACGGGCGCTGTTTTTCGTGACCTTGGAATTGGCGATGTCACCCACCAGTTCCCAGTCCGCCAGCTTCCACTTCGCGTTCAAGCCCATCGCGTCGAGCTTGTCGTCGTTGCCTTCGTTGTGGTTGCGAATCACGCCTTTGAAGTTGTTGATGGTGCCGCTGGTGGCGATGTTGCCCGACGCTGTGGCGTTGCTCAGGCTGGGCGCACCCCTGTAGTTGTGCGGGTCAGAGCCGCCGCCAATGAAACCTTCGATGCCCTTTTTGAAGTTGGCCTGTTTGCCCTTGGACTGAAAGAGGTCGAGCGTGGTTTCAAAGCTCTTGCTGGGTCGCCACTGCAGCGTGGCCATCAGCGCTGTACGTTCCTGGTCGGAATATTCAATGTCGCGCCCGAAACCCCCCGGCACGCCCACGCAAGTGGCGGGCTTTACCCAACCCACGGGTTTGCCATTGGCATCACAAGCCGCACCGGTGCCGGTCACCGTGTCGAGCTCTGGGGTCCAGCCGCCCCAGGTGTTGGCACGCAGCTGGCCCGAACCCTTTTCTTCAAACTTTGTGGCACCCAGTGCAATGCCGAAGGTGCGGTTGAAAAACTGGTCCACATAAGCAAACGACATGCGGTCGCCCTTGCCTTCGCCATTCGGCACACCGTTGTCCACCCCAGTTTTTTGCTCCCGGTAATTCAGCGCGATCTGCCGGCCCGACGAGTTCAGCGGCCTGATGGTTTTCAGGTCGATCGACGATGAAATGCCCGTGGTCGACAGCGCGGCGTGGGGAGTTTTGTAGATGTCCACGCCGTTCAGCAGCTCGCCCGGATACAGGTCGAGATCGACGCCCCGGCTGTCGCCCGATGAAGCCACTTCGCGGCCGTTGAGCATGGCGCCGTTGAAGTCGGGTGACATGCCGCGCACACTGATCTGCTGCGCCTTGCCGCTGCCCTTGTTGCGCTGCGCCGCCACACCGGGCAAGCGCGCGATCGAGTCGGCAATCGAGGGGTCGGGCAACTTGCCCAGGTCTTCGGAGGTGATCGATTCAATGATCGTGTCGGCCGTCTTTTTCTGTGTGATGGCCGTTTCAATAGCGCGCCGGATGCCGGTAACGGTGACCGTTTGCACTTCGCCGCTGGTCTGCGCCAGAGCAGGCGCTGCGTTCAGCAGCGTGACGGCTGCCAAAGCCACCGGTGTGATGCGCAAAAGGCGCGCGCGCGGCGCGGCGCGGAATGCTGTTTTCATGCTTGTCTCCTGAGACGCTTACGGATAAAACCAGGCCGGCTGGTCAGCGCAAAACGGCGTGACAGTGCCCTGTAGGAATAAGTTGCCGCTGAAATATGTATCAATACTAGATAGCAGCAACACCTTCGGAAACCCTAGATGGTGACCAACAGCTGAACAGCGCCCGTGGTCGCAGCGGGTCATTAGGTATTTGTGTAGCTAAACTACAGTGCTGAAAAACAACAAACTGATCAAGCGAACAAAAAGCCTCTGGCGCTGCGCACGGCGAGCCGCCGCGCTTTTGGCGTCGGCCGCGGCCTGGGCGCTGGGGCCGCCCTTAGCCCACGCCGCGCCGCCCCTGAAACTGCACGTCCCGTCACCCGACTGGCGCGACCAGGTCATTTACTTCGCCGTCACCGACCGTTTTGCCGACGGCAACGCGCGCAACAACAACCAGGGCGCGGGCGAATACGCTCCCGGCCAGCGCAGCCGCTACCAGGGCGGCGACCTGCAGGGCCTGAAGCAGCGGCTGGACTACATCCGCGGTCTGGGCGCCACCGCTTTGTGGATCACGCCGCCGGTGGCCAACCAGTGGCTCAACCCGTCGGGCGACTACAGCGCTTACCACGGCTACTGGGCTGAAAACATGCTGCGGGTGGACAAACACCTGGGCACGCTGGCCGACTACCAGGCACTGTCTTCAGGCCTGCACCGGCGCGGCATGTTTTTGGTGCAGGACATCGTGGTCAACCACATGGGCAACTTCTTCAGTTACCGCGACCGCTGGTTGGCCGACGACCCCGAACGCGCCTGGCGCGGCTTTGAAGCCCACGACCAGACACCACCGGTGCCGCGCCCCAGCCAGCCGCCTTTTGACCAGAACGACCCGCGCAACCCGGCGCAGCGCGCGGCCGGCATCTACCACTGGACACCCGATGTGCGCGACTACACGAGCCCGCTGGAAGAGCTGACCTTTCAGATGTCGGGCCTGGACGACCTGAACACCGAAAACCCCACCGTGCGGCGCGCGCTGCGGCGCAGTTTTGGGCACTGGATCAAGGCCGTGGGTGTGGACGCCTTCCGCGTGGACACCGCGTTTTATGTGCCGCCCGATTACTTTGCCGATTTCCTGCACGCCGCAGACCCGGCAGCGCCCGGTGTGCTGCGTGTGGCGCGCCGCACCGGGCGCCGGCAGTTCCATGTTTTTGGTGAAGGTTTTGGCATCGACAAACCGGGCCAGGACGTGCAGGCGCGCAAGATTGAAAGTTACATGACGCGCGCGGGTGCGGTTGCGGGCACAGGCAAGGGCACACACGCAGGTGCAAGCCCCCAACCCGGCCAACCCCTGCTGCCGGGCATGCTGAACTTTCCGCTTTACGGCGCTTTCAGTGACGTGTTTGCGCGCGGCAAACCGCCGGCTGAACTGGCCGACCGCATGCAGCGCATGATGGCCGTGCACCGCCGCCCGCACCTGATGCCCACCTTTGTGGACAACCACGACGTCGACCGTTTTTTGGCCGGCGGCAGCGAGATTGGCCTGCGCCAGGCGCTGCTGGCGATGTTCACGCTGCCGGGCATACCGGTCATCTATTACGGCACCGAACAGGGCTTCACTGCACAGCGCGCTTCGATGTTTGCCGCCGGCTGGGGCAGCGGCGGGCGCGACCACTTCAACACCCAGGCACCGCTGTACCGCACCATTGCCGAGATGGCGGCGCTGCGCCGGCAACACCGTGTGCTGAGCCGGGGTGTGCCCACGGTGCTGCGTGCACAAGCGTCGCAACCCGGCGTGCTGGCCTGGACGATGTCGCCCGCAGGTCCGGCGCGGCCTGCCGGCGGGCCCGCGCTGCTTATCATTTTTAACACCGCTGCTCACGAAACCTTGCTGGATGACTTGCCGCTCGGCGTGCCCGCAGGGGCGCGGCTGCGCGGCCTGTATGCACTGGCCGGCCCCGCCGGCCTGTCTGCACCACCCGGCCCCGCCGGCCCGTCTGCACCCCCCGGCCCGGCCAACAAGCCGGGCGATTTGCGCGCCGGCGCGGGTGGCCGCTTGACGCTGCGCCTGGCCGCGCACAGCGCGCAGGTGTGGCAGCTGCCCGCGCAGACCCGGCCGCCCCACCGGCAGCAAGCCCCAGCCGCACGCACGTTGAGTCTGACGCCGCTGCCGGCTTCGGCGCAGCAGGGCGACTTCGACGTTGAAGGCACCGCAGCGGCCGGCACGCAGGCGCTGCAACTGGTGGTCAATGGCGACCTGGCCCGGGCGCAGACCTTGACGCCGCAACCCGACGGCCGCTGGCGCGCCAAAGTGGACACCGCTGAGCACATCGACCCTGCTGTTTTGCACACCGTGGTGGCCTACGACGCGGCCTCCAGCCTGGCCTCGGCGCGCCAGACTTTTCGGGTCGACCGTGCCTGGCAGCTGCAGGCCGACGTGGCCGACCCGCTTGGCGACGACCACGGGCCGGCCGGCACCACCACCTATCCCACCGACCCTGGCTGGGGCGACCGGCGGCAGATGGACATTCGCCGGGTGCGGGTTTACACCGCCGGCGGCGCGCTGCGCGTGGCCGTGCAGACAAACCAGGTCAGCACGCTGTGGAACCCGGCCAACGGCTTCGACCACGTGGCTTTCACGGTTTTTGTCGAGCTGCCAGGGCACGGCGCCGGCGCCCGTGTGATGCCGCTGCAAGACGGTAGTGCGCCCGAGGGACTGCAGTGGCACCGCAGGCTGCGTGCGCACGGCTGGTCGAATGCGCTCTTCAGCCACTCCGGCGCCAGCGCCAGCGCCGAGGGCACGCCGGT
>JAYUPP010000487.1:0-6535 GCA_043760045.1 Betaproteobacteria bacterium | reverse complement strand
CCTGGCGCTCTTCGTGCGACAAGGGCCGTGTGGGGTGATAGTCAAAGCTCCAGGCCCAGTTGCTTTGGTCGTTGATGGGCACCCAGAAGTGGCCGTGTATGGGGTGGTCACCCCGCGGCGGCACCATCGTGAAGCAGGGCATGATCCACGGCGTGATGCGCCAGTAATAACGCCCTTCTTCAGCGTTGCGCCGCGCGCCCACATAGAGGCCGCCTTCGGCCTGCTGCACGTCAAACACCGGCTTCTTGTCGTTCAGGTTGTACTGGTTGCCTTTGGCACCCTTGAACAGCGGGTCGCTGTTGAGCGCGCCGCTGTGCAGGAAACTGACGTGGCTGCTGTCGATGCCGCCTTCCAGCGCCTGCAGCCAGTTGCATTCCTGCAGCCGTTTGCTGGTGAAGCTTTGTTCGGGGCCGACGGTGGCGAATTCCCATTCGGGCAACGGCGGCTGCAGAGCGGGCGGGCCCATGTAGATCCAGATCACACCACCACGTTCGACGAGCGGGTAATTTTTCAGCTTGATGCGGTTGCAGTAGCCACTCTCAGCGGGCTCACTGGGCACTTCAACACATTGCCCGCTGACGTTGTATTTCCAGCCGTGGTAAGGGCAGCGGATGCCGTTTTCTTCCACCCGGCCGAACCACAAAGAGACACCCCGGTGGGCACAAAACTCGTCAACGGCGCCCAGCCGGCCGCTGCTGTCGCGAAAGCAGATCAGCTTTTCGCTGAGCAGTTCAACACGCACCGGCGCGCCATCGGCTTCGGCCAACTCTGCGCTCAACAAAGCCGGCAACCAATAACGACGAAAGAGTTCGCCCATGGGTGTGCCAGCGCCGGTTTGCGTGACCAGGTCGTTTTGCTCTTTTTTCAGCATGGCCAAATCCTTGCGCGCGGGTCTTGGTCCCAACGCTGGTCTGCATGGCCCCAGAGCGAACGGGCCGCGCGTCGTTGTTCTGCATAAAGGAACTGCGTTCCTTTATTGCAAACGACGATATCATTCGCTTTCGTTGCTTGTCAATTGGAGCTTGGGTCATGTCCGACGCCTGTATGCGCAGGTTCTTGTGCCGCAAAGACGAAGTCGAAACCGGCAAGGCCATCCGCATCGAAGACGGCCAACTGGTGCTGGCGGTGTTTAATCTGGATGGCGAGTTTTTTGTCACCGATGACGCCTGCACCCATGGGCCGGGTTCGCTGTCGGAAGGCTGCATCGAAGGTGACACGGTGGAATGCGACTTCCACAACGGCGCCTTTAATATCAAGACCGGCGCCGTCGCTGCTGCGCCTTGCATGGTGCCGGTGAAAACCTACGAAACCGCTGTGGATGCTGAGGGCCGCATCTACATCGAAGTCTGAGTCGAAGTTTCAGCGGCAGGCTCAGAGGCCCGGCACGCGGCGCCCCCCGCCGCCCGGCCCCGCCCCCGCCTCATTTGCCGGCGCCAGCGCCTTTCAGGGCGCGCACCGCAGGCGCCCAGCGCGCAATTTCAGCGGCCACATATTTGGTGAAGGCTGCGGCGTCGAGGTCCAGCGTTTCCATGCTTTCTGCAGCCAGCGTCTTGGCCACCGCGGCCGATTGCAGGCCTTTGCGAATCTCGGTGTTCAGGCGCTCCACGATGGCCGGCGGCATGCCCGCCGGGCCTGAAATAGAGAACCAGGTGGTGCCGGTGAGTTGCGGGTAACCCAGCTCGGCCAGCGTCGGCAACTGGGGGTAAGCGGCCACACGCCTGGCTGCAGACACGGCCAGCAAACGCAGCTTGCCGGTGTCGACATGGGCGTTCGAAGAACTCAGCGTCATGAAAGCGGCCGGTATCTGGTTGGCAATCAAATCGGCCACCGCCGGGCCCGCGCCTTTGTAGCTGATGTGCACCATGTTCAGGCTGTTGGCGTGGCGGAACAGTTCACCCGCCAGGTGGCCGTGGGTGCCCTGCCCGGGAGAACCCCAGCTGATGCCGGTGGGCGAGGCCCGTGTGTGGGCGATGAAACCCTTGACGTCCTTGATGCCTTGTTCGGCATTCACCACCATGCCCAGCGGCGGGCCGGCCAGCAGGGCGATGTGCGTGAAGTCGGCCAGCGGATCAAAAGCGCCTGGCTGATCGACTGGCGCGATGACGTGCGAGCCGATGCCCGACACCACCAGCGTGTAGCCGTCGGGTGCGGCTTTGGCCACTTCGCGCGAGCCGATCACGCCGCCCGCACCGCCTTTGTTTTCCACCACCACGGTCTGTTTCAAAACCTCCTGCAGGTGGCGGCCGATCAGCCGGCCCAGCGTGTCGGCACTGCCACCGGGGGCGTAGGGCACGACGATCTTGATGGCTTTGTTCGGCCACTCGCTTTGCGCCGGCGCCAGACCCGGCACTGCGGCAGCGCCGATGCAGACGCTGGTGATCTGGGCCAGGCCGCGCAGCCAGTGCCGGCGGCCCGATTTGGGGGTGGTGGGGGTCTGCAGGTCGGCGTTCATGGTGGGCAAACAGGTTGAGAGTCAGAGGCAATGAGATAGGCAGGCGAGATCACCCGGTCTTGGGACGCTGCTGCCACGCAGCCTGTTCAAGCCCGCGCGGCCGGCCGCTGCAACGCGGCCAGCAGACGCGCAGGCGTGAAGGGCACCTGGCGCAGCCGCCGGCCGGTGGCGTCAAACAGCGCATTGGCCAGGGCCGCGGCCACTGGGCGTGTGCTGGGTTCGCCAGCGCCGTAACTGCGTCCGGGCCTGTTGCCCACGATCACGAGGTCGATGCTGTCGGGCGCTTCGGTGATGTCGAGGACGGGGTAACTCAGCCAGTCCACGCTGCGCACGCGGTGTTCGTCAAACAGCACTTCTTCGTGGCGCGTGCGGCTCAGCGCCATCAGGATGTTCGACTCGATCACGCCTTCCAGGCTGAGCGGGTTGATGACAAAGCCGCAGTCGTGTGCCACCACAAAACGGCTGGCGCGCCACTGGCCGGTGGCGCGCTGCACCTCCACTTCGGCCACCACCGCCACCACCGCGCCGTTGCGCGGCGCGTAGGCCATGCCGCGCCCGCGCAACACGTCAGCCCCGCGCAGGCTGTCGGGCGCAGGGCCCACGCGCGGCTGCCACTGTGCACGTTCGGCCGCCGCGCGCACCACCGCAGCGTGGCGCGCGTCGGCCAGGTGCTGCAGCCTGAAAGCCACCGGGTCTTGCCGCGCCGCCAGCGCCAGTTCGTCGATGAAGCTCTCGCTGGCAAAGCAGGTGGCCATGCCGTCGGGGTCGCGCAGGTGCGCGGTGCGCAGCCCCGTGGCCAGCGACTGTTTCCATGCCAGCAACTCACCGGCCACACGCTGGTGGTCGAAGCGGTAACTCTCTGCCGAAATCTGGAACAGGTCCTGGCTTTTCGTTTCATGCCCGCCTTCAAGCTGGGAAGCCAGGCTGTCGCCATAACGCGAAGTGCCCGAAGGTCGCGTGCGGCCCGAATAGCCGCGCGACAGGTAGTCAAAGGCCACCACCTTGCCTGCCGCGTCGAGGCCACCGCGCAACCTGAAGACGCCGGGCGGGCCCTTGGCGTCCCAGGCGGTGGCGTCTTCGCGGCTGTACTGCAGGCGCACCGGGCGGCCCACGGCTTGCGCCACCAGCACGGCGTCCACAGCGGCGTCGTCAGCATCGTTCATGCCGTAACTGCCGGGGCCCGGCAACCACAACACGCGCACCTGTTCAACCGGGCGCCCCAGCATCTCGGCCACAGTGGGGCGCAGCGGGTAAGGCTTCTGCCCGCCCATCCACACCGTCACGGCGGTGGGCGTGATCTGCGCGATGGCGCAGGCCGGGCCCATGCAGGCATGCGACTGGAACGGGTAGGCATACCAGGCCTGCAGCCGCTCGGCCGCAGCGGCCAGCGCGGCTTCGACATCGCCGTGGCTGCGGTCCACCTTGGCAGGGCCCTTGGCCGGCGCCGTGCGCAGCGTCTCATAGAGCGCTTCATAGTCGCTCGAGAAGCGCACCGTGGGCGCTGACCACTGCAGCTGCACCCGCTGCACCGCACGCACGGCCTGGTCTTCGCGCTCGCACACCACGGCGACAAAATTGCCCTGCCGCACCAGGCGTATGAAACCGTCACCGCTGGGCAGCGTTTGCACACCCAGCAACTGCGCGCCTGCTGTGGGTGGCCGCAGCACCCGCGCATGCACCATGCCCGGCACCTGGTGGTCCACCAGGTACAGGTACTCTGCCCTCACTTTGGGCGGTATGTCGCTGCGCTGCACCGGCTGGCCCACCAGCCGGTAAGCCGATGCCGGTTTGGTGGTGGCCTGGGTGTCGAGCGCCAGTTCGAAGCGCGCACCGGCCAGCAGCTCGGCGTAGCTGACACGCCGGCTGTCGTCGCCGGCCACCCGCACCAGGCCGTCGCGCACCTGCAGCTGCGGCACCGGCACCCCCAGCCGTTCGGCCGCGCGCGCGAGCAAGAAAGCACGCGCCTGGGCCGCGGCCAGGCGCAGCGCGCCGCCGCCGTCGGTGATGCCGTTGCTGGAGCCGGTGCCGCGCTGGTCCACCGTGGTGGCTGTGTCGCCCATGCGGATGTGCACCTGCGCAAAGGCCACGTCCAACTCGTCGGCGACGATCTGCGCGAAGGCCGTGGGGATGCCCAGCCCGGCGTCGATCTTGCCCACTGAAGCCGTCACGCGGCCCTGCGTGTCGATGGCCAGCCACGAGTCAAGCCGGCCGCGTGGCAGGCCATCGCCAGGGCCGGCGCTGCGTTCGTCAGACTGTGCACCGGCAGGCAGTGCCAGGCTCACCAGCAGGCCGGCGCCAGCGGCCACAAAAGCCCGGCGGTCCAGCGGTGCCACCGGCGCCTTCATGCGGCACCCCGTGCGCTGCGCATTTGCAGCGCGGCGCGCTTGACGGCACGCAGCACGCTGACCTGCGTGCCGCAGCGGCACTTCAGGCCCGACAGGCCGGCGCGCAGCTCTGCGTCGCTGGCGTTGGGCAGCTCTTCCAGCAAAGCCGCGGCCGTCATGATCCAGCCGTTGATGCAGTAGCCGCATTGCGCGGCCTGCTCGTCGATGAAGGCCTGCTGCACCGGGTGCAACACGGTGGTGTCGGTGATGCCACGCCGCGCCCGCCACACGGCCGCCAGCCCGTCGAGCGTGGTCACGTCCTGGCCCTGCACCGTGGCCGCAGGCGTGACGCAGGAACGCGTGGCGCGCCCGTCCACGTGCACCGTGCAGGCGCCACACTGCGCCAGGCCGCAGCCAAAGCGGGGGCCGCGCTGGTTCAGGTCGTTGCGCAGCGTGTACAGCAAGGGCGTGCGCGGGTCGGCTTCGGTGCGCACCTGCTGGCCGTTGAGGCGAATCACGATCGGGCTCATCACGGGTCTCCTTGCACCACCTTCAGCCCGGCCGCGCCTTGCGGTCAAGCCAGCCTTGCTGTTTTTTCTGATTTCGGTGACATTGTGCCGTCCGTCATCTATAGAAGACCAGCGTTCCTTCATATGGAACCACACCCTGTTGCTGGAAAACCGCTCATGAGCAAACTTCAACTGTCCATTGCCATGGGCGACTACGACCGCACCCGCGCACTGCTTGACGGCCGTGTGCAAATCGACGGTGTGCACCCGGTGTGCATGACGCTGTCGCCCGAAGAAACCTTCTTCCGCGCTTTTCGCGGCGTGGAATTCGACATCAGCGAGTTGTCGTTCAGCAGCTACCTGGTAAAAGCCAGCCGCGACGAATCGCCTTACATCGCGGTGCCGGTGTTCCTGAGCCGCGCCTTCCGCCACACCAGCATCTATGTGCGCAAAGACCGCATCCGCCGGCCCGAAGACCTGAAAGGCAAACGCATCGGCGTGCCCGAATACCAGCTAACCGCCAATGTGTGGGCGCGCGCCTTGCTGGCCGACGACCACGGTGTGCAGCCGTCAGACGTCACCTGGGTGCGTGGCGGCATCGACACCCCCGGCCGGCCGGAAAAGATCAAGCTGCAACTGCCGGCCGACGTGCGGCTGGAAGATGCACCACCCGGCACCACCATCAGCGACATGCTGCACCGGGGTGAGCTTGACGGTTTCATCGCACCGCGCCCGCCCGGTGGCGCCGCGTTGCACAACCCGCAGGTGGGCTGGCTGTTTGACGACCCCACGGCGGCCGCGAAGGACTATTACCGCCGCACCGGTGTGTTCCCCATCATGCATGTGGTGGGCGTGCGCAAGCAGCTGGCGGCCGAGCACCCGTGGCTGCCCGGCGCGGTGTTCAAGGCTTTCAGCCAGGCCAAGACCTTGGCGCTGGAACAGCTGGCCGACACCTCGGCCACCAAGGTGACACTGCCTTTTGTGGAAGAGCAGCTGAAGGCCGCGCGCGAGACCCTGGGCCACGACTACTGGGCCTACGGTGTAGAGGCCAGCCGGCGCACGCTGGAAAGTTTTGTGCGCCACCACCATGCACAGGGGCTGTCGCAGCGGCTGATGCAGGTGGACCAGATCTTTCACCCGCATACCTACGAGTCTTACAGCGTCTGAGCTTGCGGTTTTTTGCGGCGGAATTTGCGGTCGAATTTGCGGCCGTTGTTCCAGTCGGTGTTGCGGGGGGCGGCGTATCCTCA
>JAYUPP010000486.1:0-6537 GCA_043760045.1 Betaproteobacteria bacterium | reverse complement strand
TGCGGTGCGCGACGGCATCGTCGATGTGGGCATGGTCGGCACGGTGTGGGAAAACTCGGCCATGCCGCTGCAGAACGTCACTTACTTCACGCCCTTTGCCACCACCAACCACGAGATGCTGATCGAGATCTTTGACAAGCTCAACACCACCGTTCCCGCGCTGCGCGAGAGCTGGGCTGCGCAGAACATGGTGCCCTTGTCGAGCCTGATCACCGACAGCTATGACCTGTACACCAACTTTCCCATTCCCACTTTCGCGGCGCTGCAGAACAAGAAGATCAATGCACCCGGCACGTCGGCGAACTGGCTGCGCCAGACGGGCTCTACACCCGTGGACGGGGCGCTCACCACCTACTACACCAACATCCAGACCGGCGTCACGCAAGGTGCACTTTCTTTTGCCAGCGGCATTGGGCCAGCCCGTGTCTACGAGGTGGCCAAGTACCTGACCAACGTCGACATCGGTGCCATGTACTTTGGCAGCGTGGCGGTCAACAAACGCTACTTCGATGCCCTGCCCAAAGACGTGCAAGACGCCTTCTTGCAAGCCGGCCGGGCCACGTCCAAAGCCCACGGTGTGCATGTCACGCGCACGGCTGCGGCCGCCATGGAGACGATGAAGGCTGCCGGTCTGCAGGTGTCTGACTTGCCCGCAGCCGACAAGCAAAAGTGGGTCAGCGGCCTGCCCGACATCGTCAGCCCCTGGCTGCAGTCCACGGGTGACGCCGGCAAGGTCGTGCTGCGGGCTTACTTTGACGAACTGCGTACCCGTGGTGTGCAGCCGCTGCGCGATTGGGACAAGGCCGCGCGTTGAGTTTCCTGATGTGGGGCAACGCCCCGCATCACGGCAGACATCCATTTGCGTGACGCGGGGCAACGCCCCGCATCACGCAAGTCACCCACTTGAAACCTGCAGGAGCCCCCACCTTGAGTGCCGACGTTGATTCAGTGCGGGAAGGCGGCGCCGAGGCTGCACCGTCCCACCCGATGCGCCGCATCGCCGAGGTGCTGGCGGCCATCGGCACCTTGTGGATTTTCGCCCTCATGTTGCTGGTGGTGGCCGATGTGGTGGGCCGCAATTTCCTGAACGCGCCGATCACGGGCGTGGCCGAATTTGCATCACGCTCTGTTGCTTCCATCGTGTTTTTAACGCTCGCCTCGGCCATCTGCAGCGGTCGCATGACGCGCAGCGACTTTGTGCCGCGGCTGCTGGGTTCGCGCGCGCCTGGCCTGGTGCGCGCGCTGGGCGTCGCGAATGCCGTGCTCGGCATGCTGCTGTTCGCAGCCCTTGCCACCATCGGCTGGCCTGAGCTGTTGCGCAGCTGGCAGGGCAACGAGTATTTCGGCGTGCAAGGCGTGGTCACCATCGCGGCGTGGCCGTTTCGTGCCTTGTTGGTCGGCGGTGCTGTCATGGCGGCGTTGGCTTACCTGCTGGCCATTGCGCCGCTGTGGCGCGCTGATCAACCCGGGAGCGGCACATGAACGACCTGGCTTTGGGCGGCCTGCTCATCGGCGCCCTGGTGCTGCTGGTGCTGCTGGGTGCACACATCGCCATCGCGCTGATCGCGGTGGCTTTCGCCGGCATCTGGCTGATGCGCAACGATGTCGAAATGGCCATGCGGCTTTTCTACATGGCTTCCTACAACGGTGTTGCTGACTACATCTTTGCCACCATCCCGCTGTTTGTGCTGATGGGTCTGCTGGTGAGTGTGGGCAATGTCGGCAAAGACACCTTCGAGGTGGCCGAAACCTTGCTGCGCCGGGTGCGTGGCGGCCTGGGTGTGGCCACGGTGGCGGCCAACACCGTGTTTGCAGCCGTCACGGGTGTATCGATCGCTTCAGCAGCGGTCTTCACGCGGGTGGCGGTGCCCGAGATGGTGCGCCACGGCTACAAAACCACCTTTGCCACCGGCACGGTGGCTGGCAGTTCGGTGCTGGGCATGATGATCCCGCCCAGCCTGTTGATGATCATCTACGGCGTCTTGGCCGAAGAGTCCATCGGCAAACTGTTCATTGCCGGTGTGATCCCCGGATTTCTGCTGGCAGTGGTTTTTGTGGTGATGATTGTGCTGATGGCCACCTACACGCCGGGCAAGGTGTTTGACTTGCAGCGGCATGAAACCTTGCGCCTGGCCCAGGGCGCGCTGCCGCGCATGGGGCCGGCGGCGATGGCGGGCAAGCTGGTGCCCATCGCGATGTTGGTGCTGTTGGTGTTGGGCGGCCTGTACAGCGGCTTTTTCACACCCACCGAGGCCGGTGGCATAGGCGCATTTGGCGCGCTGCTGATTGCGTCGGCGCGGCGCCGGCTGGGGGCCGGAAACCTGTGGCAAGTGCTGCACGAAACCGGCAGCGTGTCGGTGGGCATACTGGTGCTGTTGGTGGCCGCCAGTTACTACAGCCGCATGTTGTCGGTGGCCGGGGTGCCGGTGGCCATAGCCGAGCTGGTGCGCGAAGCCGGGTTGGGGCCTTACGGATTTTTGCTGGTGTATGTCGGCATCCTGCTGTTTCTGGGCATGATCCTGGACAGCAGTTCCATCCTGCTCATCATGACCCCCATAGCCGCACCGATCGCCACGCGGCTGGGTTTTGATTTGATTCACTTCGGCGTCATCACGGTGCTGGCCGTTGAGGTCGGCTTGCTCACACCGCCGTTTGGCATTTCCATCTTCACCGTGAAATCAACGCTGAACGACCCGAAGGTGTCGGTGGAGTCGATCTTTGCCGGCGCCATGCCTTTTGTGGGGGCGATGCTTTTCGTGTTGCTGCTGGTGGCGCTGATTCCGTCCTTGTCGCTGGCCCTGGTTCGCTAACTTTCATGCGCTGAGTTTCAGGCGCCAAGTTTGAGGCGCTGGTTTTGATGCGCCGACCTTCATGCGCTAACTTTCAGGCGCCAACCTTCACGGGCTCACGGTCCAGCTTCGTGGCCGCGCTGCCCGCCACCGGAAAGGTGCCCGGCAACAAGATGCTGCTGTCCACCTGCGCCACCTGCGTGCGGCCGCAGAAGGCCATCGTCAGTTCCAGTTCCTTGTGAATGATTTCCAGCGCCCGGGTCACGCCGGCCTGGCCCATTGCGCCCAGGCCATACAACATGCTGCGGCCGATGTAGGTGCCTTTGGCACCCAGCGCCAGCGCTTTCAGCACGTCCTGGCCGCTGCGGATGCCACCGTCCATGTGCACTTCAATCTGGCTGCCCACCGCAGCCACGATGGCCGGCAGGGCTTCGATGCTGCTCTGCGCGCCGTCCAGTTGGCGGCCGCCGTGGTTGCTGACGATCAGCGCATCAGCGCCTGAAGCCACTGCCAGCCGCGCGTCTTCCACGTCCTGGATGCCCTTCAAAATGAGCTTGCCGCCCCAACGCTTTTTGATCCATTCCACATCGCCCCAGTTCAGGCGCGGGTCGAATTGCTGGGCCGTCCAGGCGCTGAGGTTGGCCATGTCGGAGACGCCCTTGACGTGGCCCACGATGTTGCCGAACTGGCGCCGCTTCGTGCCCGCCATAGCCAGGCACCAGCGCGGTTTGGTGGCCATGTTGATGATGTTGGCCAGCGTCAGCTTGGGCGGCGCGCTGAGGCCGTTTTTCAGGTCTTTGTGGCGTTGGCCCAGTATCTGCAAGTCCAGCGTCAGCACCAGTGCGTCGCACTTCGCGGCTTTGGCGCGCTCGATCAGGCGTTCAATGAAATCGCGGTCGCGCATCACGTACAGCTGAAACCAGAACGGCTGCTGGGTGTGCGCCGCGATGTCTTCGATCGAGCAGATGCTCATGGTGGACAGCGTGAAGCGAATGCCAAAAGCTTCAGCCGCCCTGGCCGCCAGAATTTCGCCGTCGGCATGCTGCATGCCGGTCAGGCCGGTGGGCGCGATGGCCACGGGCATCTTCATGGGCAGGCCCACCATCGTTGACGCCGTGCTGCGGCCTTCCATGTTCACCGCTACGCGCTGGCGCAGCTTGATCTTCTGGAAGTCAGCTTCATTCGCGCGGTAGGTGCTTTCGGTCCACGAGCCGCTGTCAGCGTAGTCGTAGAACATGCGCGGCACGCGCTTTTGTGCCAGCTGGCGCAGGTCTTCGATGGTGGTGATGACGGTCATGGTGGCTTGGGTCTCCTGGGCGGTGATCGTAGGCCACGCGTCACAACCGAACCAGCGCCCCTGCCCGCACCCCCAGCAGCCGCAGCCGCCGCGCCAGGTTCACGCGCGTCAGGCAGCGGCCGGCGGCTTGCCGGATGGCGGCTGCGTCGGCCACCGGCTCGGGCAGCGTCAAGTCGCGGGTCACGGTTTTGAAGTCTTCAAAACGCAGCTTGATGCCGATGGTGCGGCCGGCGTAGCCCTTGCGCTGCAAGTCGGTGGCCAGCTCGGCCACCAGCTCGTCGAGCACACGCGTCAGCGCGGCGCGGTCGTGCACCGCGTGCAGGTCGCGGTCGAAGGTGGTTTCGCGGCTCATCGACACCGGCTCGCTGTGTGTGTGCACGGGGCTGTCGTCGTGGCCGTGCGCGGCGTGGTGCAGCCAGCGGCCGTAGCTTTTGCCGAAGTGCTGCAGCAGCTCGGGCAGCGGGCGCTCGGCCAGTTGGCCGATGGTGCTGATGCCCAAAGCCTGCAGCTTGCTGCCCGCTTTCGGGCCGATGCCGTTGATGCGCCGCACCGGCAGCGGCCAGATGCGCGTGGCCAGTTCGTCGGCGGTGATGAGCGTCAGGCCGTCGGGTTTGTCCAGTTCACTGGCGATTTTGGACAGCAGCTTGTTGGGCGTGACGCCGATGGAACAGTTCAGGCCGGTGGCGCGTTTGACGGTGTTGCGAATCTCCTGCGCCACCGCACGCACGCCGCCGGTGCTGTCGTGGCCCACGGCCTCCTGTGCGCCGGGCACGTCGGTGAGGTCGATGTAGATCTCGTCGATGCCGCGGTTTTCGATCACCGGCGCCACCTCGGCCACCGCGGCTTTGAAGCGGCGTGAATAGGCGCGGTATTGCTCGAAGTCCACCGGCAACAGCACCGCCTGCGGCGCCAGCGCGGCGGCTTTCATCAAGCCCATGCCGGAATGCACGCCAAAGTCGCGCGCCGCGTAGGTGGCGGTGGTGACCACGCCGCGCCCGACGTAGCCGTTCAGGGTGGAAAAGCGCCGCGTGCCGTCGGCCTGCGGCACCGGCTGGTGGCGCCGGCCACCGCCGATGACCACCGCCTGCCCCTGCAGTTCGGGGTAACGCAGCAGTTCCACTGACGCGTAAAAGGCGTCCATGTCCAGGTGGGCGATCCAGCGGCGCGCTCGTGGGACGGTGGGCATGCCGTGAACCTTGACACAGCGCAGGCGTCGGTTGGCCAGCGGATGGCAAAAAAGTTGCGGGACCAGAATTGACGGCTATAAATGTGTTCAATGCACATTGTTACTGCGCCACAGCTGACGGCAGTTCTCACTTTGGCAACACTGCTGGTCACCAGTGATTGGCAACACTGCTGGTCACCACTGCTTGGAACCACCGCCGCCCGCACCGGCGCGCCCAGCCGCCGGCCGGCCTGAAATTGAGGCGCTGGCCCCCGTGTGCCCGCTGCACCCGACCATGGAACCCACCCCAACGCGCCCTGATGCCCCCGATGCGCCGATGCCCACCCCGGCAGCCGCCTTGCAGA
This sequence comes from Betaproteobacteria bacterium, assembly GCA_043760045.1. GTDB lineage: Bacteria > Pseudomonadota > Gammaproteobacteria > Burkholderiales > Burkholderiaceae_C > Rubrivivax. The sequence goes on along the minus strand of JAYUPP010000486.1, from coordinate 921 downwards.
TGGCCATTGCCAACTTGCTGCAACCAGTGGCCGACCTGGCGGTGGCGCGCGGCCTGCCCTTCGACGCCGTAGACGAGTTGTTGAAGATGGCATTTGTGCGGGCCGCAGCACGCGCCCACCCGGGCCTGGCTGAACACCGCAAGGTCAGCCGTATCAGCATCACCAGCGGCATCAACCGGCGCGAGGTGACCCGGCTCATCCAACGGGCTGCTGCAGCGGCCGCAGCAGGCCGCGCCCCGGCCAGCCTGCTGGTCAGCCGGTCCTTGGCGGGCGAGGTTCATGCCCGTTGGCGGTCAGAGCGCGCTTACCTGGACGCCCGGGGCCGGGCCCGGGTGTTGCCGCGCCTGGGGCCGCAGCCCAGCTTCGAGGCGCTGGCCCAGGGCTTGACACGCGACGTGCATCCGCGTGGCCTGCTTGACGAACTGTGCCGGCTGGGCCTGGCGTTGTGGGACGCCCAGGCCGACACCGTTGCATGGGTGCCCGAGCCCTTGCTGCCCAAAGGCGACCCGGTGCAGCGGCTCGGTGTGCTGGGCAACCACGTGGGCGACCACCTGCGCGCAGCGGTGGCCAACGTGCTGGGCGGCGGCAGCGCGCACTTCGAACAAGCGGTGTTTGTTGACGGCCTGACTGCCGCAGCCGTCGCCGCGATGCGCCCGGCCATGGCTGCGCAGTGGCGCTTGCTGCTGCAGGCCCTGACACCGGCGCTGGAAAACCCGGTGCGGGACGCTGGCCGGCTGCCGCCGCCGGCTGTGGGCCGGCTGCGTCTGGGCCTGTACAGCTACCATGAAAACGGTGCAGACAAAGAAGCCGCCTCGGGTGCCGGCGCAGCAAGGGCGAAGCAGCTGCGGCGCCGCGTGCTCGGACCCAGCGGCCCGGCACAAGAAAAGCGCAAGCCGCGCTGAAGCCGCGCTGAAGCCGCGC
>JAYUPP010000485.1:0-6538 GCA_043760045.1 Betaproteobacteria bacterium | reverse complement strand
GGTTTGGCGACATCACGCTGCACAAGCAAAGCGGCTACTGAAGTGCGGTAGCCTCTGCGGCTTTCACGCTCGGCGCTCTGGCACGGTCGGCAGCAGCTTCTTTCGGTTACGGCAGCCCGTTCATGCTCGCTTTCATCCTCCGCCGCCTGCTGCAAGCCGTGCTGGTCATGCTCACGGTGGCCTTTCTGGCTTTCATGCTGTTTCAGTATGTCGGCGACCCGGTCACCAGTTTGTTGGGCCAGGACGCCACCCAAGAACAGCGCATCAAACTGCGGCAAGACCTGGGGCTCGACCAGCCCTTTCCGGTGCAGTTTGCCAAGTTTGTCGGCAACGCCGTGCAGGGTGAATTTGGCATGAGCCTGCGCCAGGGCCGCAAGGTATCGGGCCTGATCGCCGAACGTTTTCCGGCCACGATGGAGCTGTCGCTGCTGGCCGCCGTGATTGCGCTGGTGGTGGGCGTGCCGCTGGGTGTGTATGCGGCTCTGCGGCGGGGAAAGTTTGGCGCCCAGCTGGCGATGATCGTGTCGCTGCTGGGGGTGTCTTTGCCCACTTTCCTGATCGGCATCCTGCTCATTTTGGTGTTCGCCGTCACGCTGCAGGTGCTGCCCAGCTTCGGCCGCGGCGAAGTGGTGAACCTGGGAGCTTGGAGCACCGGCATGCTCAGCGTGGACGGCTGGCAACACCTGGTGCTGCCAGCTGTCACCCTGGCGGTTTTTCAGCTGGCGCTCATCATGCGACTGGTGCGCGCCGAGATGCTGGAAGTGCTGCGCACCGATTACGTGAAATTCGCGCGCGCGCGGGGCCTCACCGACCAGGCGGTTTACTTCGGCCACGCCTTGAAAAATACACTCGTGCCAGTCATCACCATCACCGGCCTGCAGCTCGGCAGCCTGATTGCATTTGCCATCATCACCGAGACCGTTTTCCAGTGGCCGGGCATGGGCTTCCTGTTCATCCAGGCGGTGCAGTTTGCTGACATCCCGGTGATGGCGGCCTACTTGTGCCTGATTGCGCTGATCTTTGTCATCGTCAACCTGGCGGTGGACCTGCTGTACTTCGCCGTAGACCCGCGCCTGCGCATGGAAAGGCCGGCGGGTGGCCATTGATTGGCGGCCCACGTTTGCACACCCATGACCCCATCAGAAACGTCAAAGCAGGTTGAGCCCAGCACCTGGGCCCGCTGGCGCGACAGCGACATCTGGCACAGCTTTGTGCATTCGCCGATGGCCATGACTGCGGCTGCCATTGCGGCGTTATGCCTGTTCCTGTCGCTTTTTGCACCCTGGGTGTCGCCGCACAACCCGTTTGACCTGGCCACATTGAACTTGTCTGACGCCCGGCTGCCGCCGGCGTGGATAGAAGGCGGCAGCCGCGTGTACTTGCTGGGCACCGACGACCAAGGCCGTGACATTCTGTCGGCGCTTTTTTACGGCGCGCGCATCTCGCTGTTTGTGGGCCTGGCATCTGTTGTGCTGTCGATGCTGGTGGGTGTGGGCCTGGGCCTGCTGTCGGGTTTTGTCGGCGGCCGGGTGGACGCTTTCATCATGCGCGTGTGCGACGTGATGTTGTCGTTCCCCAGCATCCTGATTGCGCTGCTGATTGACGGCGTGGGCCGCGCGCTGTTTCCGAGTGCGCACGAAACGCTGGCGTTCGGCGTGCTGATACTGGCCATCTCCTTGTCGGGCTGGGTGCAATATGCACGCACTGTGCGCGGCAGCACGCTGGTGGAACGTAACAAGGAATATGTACAGGCCGCGCGGGTCATCGGCGTCGCACCCGGCCGCATCATGTTCAAACATGTGTTGCCCAACGTCATGGGCCCGGTGCTGGTGCTGGCCACCATTCAGGTGGCAGCCGCCATCCTGACCGAAGCTACGCTGTCGTTCCTGGGCGTGGGTGTGCCGTCCACATCACCCTCACTGGGCACGCTGATCCGCATCGGCAACGACTTGCTGTTCTCTGGCGAATGGTGGATCACCATTTTTCCGGGTGTGATGCTGGTGTTGATTGCGCTCAGCGTGAACCTGCTGGGTGACTGGCTGCGTGACGCACTGAACCCCAAGCTGCAGTAAACACTGAACGAAGCACGACCCGCCATGACCGCTTTGCTTGAAGTCAAAAACCTGCGCGTGGAATTTCCCACGCGGCGCGGCACGCTGCTGGCGCTGGACGACATAACGTTCGATATTCAGGCCGGCGAAATTCTGGGCGTGGTGGGTGAATCGGGTGCTGGCAAGTCGCTGACAGGGGCGGCCATCATTGGCCTGTTAGAGCCGCCCGGCCGCATCGCGGGCGGCGAGATACGGCTGCAAGGCCAGCGCATCGACAACCTGCCCTATGAAGCCATGCGCAAGATACGCGGCCGGCGCATAGGCGCCATTTTTCAAGACCCGCTGACGTCGCTGAACCCGCTGTACACCATCGGCCGCCAGCTCACTGAGACCATCCTTACGCACCTGCCGGTGAGCGCTGATGAAGCGCAAAAACGTGCCATCCACCTGCTGGAACAAACCGGCATCCCGGCCGCCGCCGAGCGCATCAACCAGTACCCGCACCAGTTCAGCGGCGGCATGCGCCAGCGGGTGGTGATTGCGCTGGCACTCGCCGCCGAGCCGCAGCTGATCGTCGCTGACGAGCCCACCACGGCGCTGGACGTGTCGATTCAGGCGCAAATCATCACGCTGCTGAAACGCTTGTGCAAAGAACAGGGCGCGGCGGTGATGCTGGTCACCCACGACATGGGTGTGATCGCTGAAACCTGCGACCGTGTGGCCGTTCTATACGCCGGCCGGGTGGCGGAAATCGGCCCCGTCGGCGACGTCATCCACCGGCCCAGCCACCCCTACACCAGCGGCTTGATGGGCTCGATTCCGGCGATGGATGAAGACCGCGAGCACCTGCTGCAAATCGACGGCGCGATGCCGCGCTTGAACGCCATTCCGCAAGGCTGCGCCTTCAACCCGCGCTGCCCGCAGGTGTTTGACCGCTGCCGGCAAGAGCGGCCCGAGCTGCTGGACGCCGGCGCCACCCGTGCTGCGTGCTGGCGCGTTTTGGATGCAAACGCAGAGGTGCATTTGTGACATCGCTGCTGGCTGTGAAGCCGCTGGTGCAAGTCACCGACCTGACCAAGACTTTTGATGTCTCGGCACCCTGGCTCAACCGCGTGGTGGAACGCAAGCCGCGCCAGTTTGTGCATGCGGTGGACGGTGTGGCTTTCAGCATCCAGCGCGGCACCACGCTGGCACTGGTGGGTGAATCGGGCTGCGGCAAAAGCACGGTGGCGCGGCTGCTGGTGGGGCTGTATGCACCCACCCGCGGCACCGTGCAATTCGACGGTCAGGCCACCGACAGCAGCCGCAACGCCGCTGAATTGCGCCAGTTGCGCCGGCGCATGCAGATGATTTTTCAAGACCCCTACGCCAGCCTGAACCCGCGCTGGCGTGTGCTGGATGTGGTGGGCGAGCCCCTGCGTGAACATGGCCTGGCGGCCACACCCGAAATGTTGCGCGCGCGGGTGGCGGAACTCCTGGTTTCGGTGGGCCTGGCCGCCGCTGACGTCGCCAAGTTTCCGCACCAGTTCTCAGGCGGCCAGCGCCAGCGCATCAGCATCGCGCGGGCCCTGGCCACCGAGCCGGAATTTCTGGTCTGCGATGAACCGACATCGGCGCTGGATGTGTCGGTGCAGGCGCAGGTGCTGAACATCATGAAGGACCTGCAGCGAAGCCGCGGACTGACCTATCTGTTCATCTCACATAACCTGGCAGTGGTGCGCCATGTGGCCGATCGAGTGGGCGTGATGTACCTGGGCCGGCTGGTGGAAGTGGCCGACAAGCAGCAGCTTTTCAGCCAGCCGCAGCACCCCTACACGCGCATGTTGCTGGACGCCATTCCCGACATCCGCATGAGCGGCCGCGCCCGCACCCCCGTGCAGGGTGAAGTGCCGAACCCCTTGAACCCCCCCAGCGGCTGCGCCTTCCACCCGCGCTGCCCGCATGCCAACGCACGCTGCGCGACTGAGCGGCCGGCGCTGTTGACGATCAAAGACGTGGCGGTGGCTTGCCATGCGGTGGAAGAGGGCCGCATCTGAAGTGGAAGCCTTTCGTGACGCAGGGCAGTGCCCTGCATCATGGAAGTCAGGGTTTGATCAACCTCTCACCCGCAAACAAATCAGGCACCGCTTCGCGTTCGCGTATCAAGTGCACCGCATCGCCGTCCACCATCACCTCGGCCGCACGCGGCCGGGTGTTGTAGTTGCTGGCCATCGCCATCGCATAGGCGCCAGCCGACAGCACGGCCAGCATGTCGCCAGGGGCCAGCGCCAATTCACGGTCGCGCCCCAGCCAGTCGCCCGACTCACACACCGGGCCCACGATGTCCCAGATTTTCGCGGCGCCATCAACGCGCAAGGTGCAGGGCTCGATGCCCACCCAGGCCTGATACAGCGCGGGGCGCAAGAGGTCGTTCATGGCCGCGTCCACGATGCAAAAGTTCTTGGCTTCGCCGGGCTTCAGCACCAGCACCTCCGTCAGCAGCACACCGGCGTTGCCGACCAGTGACCGCCCCGGCTCGAACAGCACTTCGCGGTGGCCGTGGCCACGCGCGTCCAGGCGCTGCAGCAGTGCGCCCACCAGTTCAGCAGCCGGCGGTGGTGTTTCGTCGGTGTATGTGATGCCCAGGCCACCGCCAAAGTCGATGTGCTCCAGGTGGATGCCGGCGGCATCCAGCGCGTCCACGAGGTCGAACAAACGGTCTGCAGCGTCCAGATAAGGCGCCAGTTGCGTGATTTGTGAGCCGATGTGGAAGTCGATGCCGGTTACCTTCAGGCCCGGCAACGCTGCGGCATGCCGATAGGCCGCCAGCGCCTCAGAATGCGCCACGCCGAACTTGTTGCCTTTGAGGCCGGTGGATATGTAGGGATGGGTGCCGGGGTCCACGTCGGGGTTGACACGCAGGCTGACCGGTGCCCGCAAGCTCATGGCCAAGGCCACTTCGTTCAAGCCGTCCAGTTCAGCAGTGCTTTCGACATTGAAGCAGCGCACACCCGCTTGCAACGCCTGGCGCATTTCTGCACGCGTTTTGCCCACACCCGAGAACACCACTTTGGCCGCTTCACCCCCCGCAGCCATGACCCGCTGCAGCTCGCCACCCGACACGATGTCGAAGCCGCATCCAGCTGCAGCAAAGGTCTGCAGCACCGCCAGGCTGGAATTGGCCTTCATGGCATAACAAACCAGGTGTTTACGCCCCTGCAGCGCCTGGCTGTAGGCCGCAGCAGCCGCGAGCATGGCCTGGCGCGAGTAGACAAACAAAGGCGTGCCGAAACGCTGCGCCAATGCGGCCAACTCATGCCCTTGCAGACACAACGACAAACCCTCGCGGGCCAGAAACGGGGCGCCGGGCAACATCAACGCAACACCGGTGCCGACACGGCTGACGCGGCAGGGGCCGTTCTTTGGGCCGTCGGTGGTGCCGCTGTTTCGGTCGTCTTGGGCAGCGTCAAAGGGCCCTTCTGACCGCAGGCCACCCCAGCGCCTGCCATGCAGGCCACGCCGAAAAGGCGGGCCGCTAAACTCATTGAAGATCGGTTACGCATGCAAGGATTCTATGAGTGCACCCAACGAAGGCGCCCAGCGCCCGGCTCCACTGGCGGGCGCAGCCTTGCGCCTGAGCGACGCCGACTACCAGCGCCATGCCGGCGCCATGCTGGCGCATGTGGAAACCACGGTGGACGGCTGGCTGGACGCCGACATCATCGACATCGACACCCAGCGCAGCGGCGGTTTGCTCGAGCTGCACTTTCCCGGTGGCAGCAAGATCATCATCAACCTGCAGCCGCCTTTGCATGAAATCTGGCTGGCGGCCAAAGGCGGCGGCTTCCATTACCGCTGGCAAGCCGGGCAGTGGCTGGACACACGCGACGACAGCGAATTCCTGACCGTGTTGTCGGCACATGCCAGCCTGCAGGCCGGCCAGGCGCTGCGCTTCGCGCCCGCGCCGCAAAGCTGATGCCCATGGGCCGCAGCGTGCGCTGCAAGCCCATCAATGTTCAGCGCCTGAACAGGTCCAGGATGGTGTCGCGCTCGGTTTCGCTGGCCGGTTTGGGCACCTTGTCTTCCAGCCCCAGGCTCAGCACACCCTGGCCGCGCGCATATTCTTCGTACACCCAGTTGTTGCCTTCCTGCACCACACCGGGTGGTGGTGGCAGTTCGGTGGTGGGCGCATCGCGCAGCGCGTGCTGCATCAACGCTATCCACACCGGCAGCGCCAGCCCGCCACCGGTTTCGCGGTCACCCAGCTTGCGCGGGTTGTCATAACCTATCCACACCACGGCCGCCAAGTTTGGGTGGTAGCCCGCGAACCAGGCGTCCATTGAATCGTTGGTGGTGCCGGTTTTGCCGTGAATATCAGCGCGCTTCAACATCACCTGCGCACGCGCTGCGGTGCCGCTGCGCGTCACTTCTTGCAGCAGGTTCGACATCACAAAAGCATTGCGTGCCGGTATGGCCCGCCAGGCCTCAATCAACACCACCGCGCGCGC
>JAYUPP010000484.1:0-6544 GCA_043760045.1 Betaproteobacteria bacterium | reverse complement strand
TACCACTTCTTCAGGTTCATCTGAATCGTGGAGTGGCGGAACTCGTCAACCATCTGCATCGTGAAGCCGGTGCGCAGTTCTTCACCGGGGGCCAGGCGCGCAACCATCGCCATCGAACGCGCTGCAGATATTTCGGGGAAAGGAATGATCGCCAGGAACAGCTTCATCCACTCGACCCAACGCGGCTGGGTGTTGCGGAACATGTCGCCGCGCAGCGCCGCGTCAAGCGCGCCGTAAACACGGTTGTCCTTTTCTTCCTGCATCGGGAAGTAGGAGCGCAGCACCTGCTTCATCGGGTCGCGCGGGGCCTTGCCGATCTTGTAATCGGTCGGAAAAGTCATCGCTTCTTGCACGTAGCTGGGTGTCCAGCCGAGATCCGCGATGCGCCGCGTCGCCTCGCTGATGTTGATCCCCTTCTGAGAAGTGATCTTGTTAAGTGTCAAGCCCACAGACATAAGAGTCTCCTTGAGTTGGTGTGAAAGGTTTCCATGATTCGGGGCGCCGCTCCGCACCATGAAAATTAGGTGGCCAGTTACTGCCTTGGATCAAGCCGCTTGATGCGTCCGGGTTGATTCGAACGTTTCTCAGCATGCCCGGGCTGATGCCCTGCGGTGGTATTAGCGATTCGCATGCCAATGCTCCGTATCCCTAATGCACACCGTTTTTGCCCGGGCAAAGGGGCTTGCTGACAGGCAGGGCCGGCCGGTGCGTCGTGTTCTGGGACGGGCTGAACGCGTCATCGCGTCCGACGCTGGGACGAAGCGCGACATCAAGAAACCCGGGAGGAAATGATTCGGGATGGCGATTGTGTGCTGGCCGGCGTGTCGGCGGCGGCAGTGCCTGCGGCAGCGCGTTCGCGCGCTTCACTCTCGGCAATGAAGCGTGCGGCCAGTACCAGCGCGCCCATGGCAAAGTCTTTCCCGTGCGCGGTGGTCATGGCGCTCGAGATGTCCGCGAGTTGCTGGAAGAACTGATCCTTGCTGGCCGTTTCTTTGTCGCTCGTGTCGTCGCTCATGTCGTCGCTTTCGTGGTTGATTCGCGCGTTGCATGGCGCGGGCTCGAAGTGAACAGCGCGTCGGGCAATTCGACCCAGCCGAACACGCCGTCCTGGGTGCCAAACGCCAGCCGGCTGCCGTCCCCCGACCAGGCCAGGCTATTGACTGCGCCGCCGCCCGAGCCTTTGATGAACATGCCCTGGTCGTTGCCGGGCTGACACAGCACCACGGCACCATTGATGTAGCCGGCCGCGATCAGCGACTGCCGCGGATGGCAGGCCACACAGTTCACCGGCGTCTGGCTCGGGATGCCACATTCCACCGGTGAGTCAGCGGCGCGTGGGGGGTCGAAGCCCCAACACACGGGCCGCGTGGCACCACTGGTGGCCAGATAGCGCCCGTCGTGGGCGAATGAAAGTGACAGCGGCTGACCCGGGTAGCCACCCATTTCAAGGTCGCCGCCGTCAGCGACGCGCCAGCCGTGCAGCGCGTTTTCCTGCATGCCACTGACCAGGTATTTGCCGTCAGGGCTCCAGGCCAGCGAGCGGTGATAACCCGGCCAGGCCAGGGTGCGTGTGGGGCCTGCGTCGGGCCACAGCGTGACGCCGCCGCTGTGCGCGATGGCCAGGCAGTGGCCATCAGGGCTGCAGGCCAGCGTGGTGGCCGGTGCCGGCAGTTCGATGGCCTGCGAGGTGACGAGAACGCCCAGGCGGTGCACCGTGCGCCCGCTGGCATAGGCACGCAGGCCGCTGACGCCGCAGGCCACTGCATCGATCCAGCCGCCCGTCGCACGGGCCAGCACGTCGGGGTTGCCCACGCGCGGCACATGCACCAGGCGCCCGTCGTCGCCGCCGGTGATGAAGCCGCCGCCGGCATCGGCGGCCAGGCTCAGGCAGCTGCCCTGATGGCATGCCGCACGCACCGGGCGCGGCGGCGGTTCGGTGGCCGGCACCACGGCGACGCCGCCGCCTTCCTTGGGCTCAAGGCGCGGGCCACCGCGCCACTTCGCGTCGGCCACGGCCAGGTGGCCGTCGCCCAACGCGAAAGCGACCATGCCGCCTTCGACGGCCCAGGCCACGGCCACTACCGGCGCCTCGAATTCCCAGCTCGCGCCCAACAGCGACAGCAACGACGAGGGTGCATTCATCAGGTGGTTACCACAGTGTCGGCCTGGCAATGCATCAGCTCGTGGTGCAACTCGTCGCTGTCCAGCCCGCGACCGATGAAAACCAGCCGCGATTCACGCGTTTCGCTGTCGGCCCACTTGCGGTCCTGGCCGCTGTCAACCGTCATGTGCACGGCCTGGAAAACAAAGCGGCGGTCGCTGCGGTCGAAAGCCACGATGCCTTTGGCGCGCAACAAATCGGCGCCACGTTCGGTCACCAGGCGCTGCAACCAGGGCATGAAGCGGCTGCGTTCGAAGGGGCGGGGAAAGCTGAGCGAAACGCTGCTGATGCCAACACTGTGGCGCGCTGCATCGGCAGGTGCATAACGATGCGGTGCGGCGCCGGCCGGCGCGGCGCCCAGCCGCAGCGCCGGCACGCGCAGCCGGCTGATGTCAAAGGCGCCACGGTTCAGCAATTGCGCCAACGGAATATCGCCATGCACCGAGCGCTGCAGCTCAGCGCTCGGGTTGAGCTGCAGCACTGCTTGTTCGGCCTGCGCCAGCGTTGCTGCGTCGGCGAGGTCGGACTTGTTGAGCAACACCATGTCGGCCTGGGCAAGCTGAGCGCCGGCCTCGGGCGCGTCGCGCAACTGAGCCACCAGGTGGCGCGCGTCGGCGACGCAGATCACGCTGTCCAGCCGCGTCTGCTGGCGCAGCAGGTCGTCGAGCGCGAAGGTTTGAACGATGGGCGCCGGGTCGGCCAGGCCGGTGGTTTCGATCAGGATGCCGTCGAAGCCACCAGGGCGCCGCACCAGGTTGCTCGCCACCCGCAGCAGGTCGCCGCGCAGCTTGCAACAAACGCAGCCGTTGTTCAGTTCGTAAACCTCTTCTTCGGCACCGATGACCAACGCGCCGTCAATGCCAAGTTCGCCGTACTCATTGACGATGACCGCGTAACGCCGCCCGCCGGCATCGCGCAGCAGCCGGTTGAGCAGCGTCGTTTTGCCGGCGCCGAGGAAGCCGGTCAGCACGGTTACCGGGATGAGCGCCATTGGAAAATACACCTCCGCGCCGCGACGGCGCGGCGCTGCGAGCGAATGCACAGAAAAGGCCGCAAATCAGTGGATAGGCGGATCAAAAAATCAAGCCATTGATCGATCGATTGATCAATCAAGCCATCAAGCAATCAAAGAACAATCAATCAGGGAATAAGCACCGCACGGCCTTTGACCTTGCCGTGATGCAAGTCAAGCAATGCCTGGTTGGCATCTTTGAGTTTGTATTCGCGCGTGGCCAGGTGCACCAGGCCACGGTCGGCCAGCGCCATCAACTCCACCAGTTCGGGGTAGGTGCCCACCAGGTTGCCGACGATGGTTTTTTCGCTCGTGATCAAGTCGAGCGCAGGCAACTCGATCTTGCCGCCGTAACCCACGATGTAGTAGCTGCCGGCGTTGCGCGTCATCGCCAAACCCTTGGCTATGGCATCGCCTTCGCCGACAAAATCGATCACCGCTTCGGCGCCTTTGCCGCCGGTCAGCTCCAGCACCCGTTCCAGCTCGTTCCCGTCGGCCTTGACGAGGTGGTGGGCGCCGCATTCTTTGGCCAGTTGCAGCGCCATGTCGCCGCGGTCAACGACGATGATCTCGGCTGCACACAGCGCGGCCAACACCTGAATGCCAATGTGGCCCAGGCCGCCGGCGCCGATGACAACCGCAAATTCGCCCGGCAGCAGGTGGCGCGATGCCTTCTTGGCGGCGCGGTAAGCCGTCAAGCCCGCGTCGGTGTAGGGCGCCACATCCTTGGGCGCCAGCGTCTTGGGCAGCTTGATCAGAGTGCGCTCGCCGGTGCGCAGATATTCCGCATAACCACCGTCAGCATTGATGCCGGGGAAGCGGCTTTCTTCAGCGTGCATGTCGTTGCCGCGGCGGCAGGCCAGGCAATGGCCGCTGGTCACCAGCGGGTGGCATATGACGGCGTCACCCACCTTCACGCCCGTCACGCCCGAGCCCACGGCTTCAACCCAGCCGGCGTTTTCGTGACCCATGATGTAGGGCAGCTTGATATCAACCTTGCTGCGCCAGATGCCTTCGACAACATGCAGGTCGGTGCGGCAAACGCCAGCGCCGCCAATGCGCACGATGACATCGGTGGGGCTCTCGATCTTCGGGTCGGGCACGTTTTCGTAATGCACAAACGTGTCGCCACTGAGCGATTCGTTGTACTGGTGCAGCACTGCGGCTTTCATCGTGTCTCCTGGCTCCTGTCACGGGGTGGGTGCGTGGAACATCCCGCACGACCTTTGCTAGCAGCGCTCGTATGCAACCCCCGTGCCGCCCTTGCCAAGACCCGGCATCAGAATTCAAGGCGTTGATTTCAATAGAAAAATCGATTGCACTAGCGACTTACCCGAGGGCTGTTTACCGTTCGGGGTGTCGCGGGATCGGACGCGCCCCGGTCGCACGAGGCGGCTTCCGATGTCTCGAAATGCTTTGGCGTTTTCCCTTGGAACATCGAACACCGCAGCGCTGGAAATTGGGCGTACAAATCCAGATGGCCCGCTTTGTGCGTCACCAAAGCCTGGCCCGCGACCCGGGCACTTTGCCAAGCGCGACGGCGGGTTTGCACTGCCCGTATCGGCAAGCGGACTTTGGATTGCAGTGCCGGTTGCAGTGCCGGCAGCAGCGTTGCGACGCAACGAGTTCAAGCATCATCCAGTCATGAATCTGCCTGTTGCAACGGGTCGCCACTTCGCGCTGGCCTGGCTGATGCCGCTGATGTTGGCAGCTGGCCTGGCGGTGTCGGCGTGGGCAGCGGGGGTGGTGATGCTCGCCACTCAGGTGCTGCTGGTGCTGGCCGAAAAGGGTGCCCGCCTGGGCGCAATCGCCGCCGGCTGCGCCGGCCACGCGCTGGCACCGGTGGGTGCCGCGCCTGCATGTGCCGCTGCAACTGGCGGTGCAGGGTTTTGCGCTGTACACCCTGTCTATGCTGTGGGCTGAAGGCCATGCGGCGGCGGCTGCAGGCAGTGCCTGGGCCGCCGTGGTGGTGGCCGGCCTGGCGGTGGGTGTGGTCACCGGCAGCCAGGGCATCACCTGCGCCCATGAGCTGGGCCACTCACGTTCGCGTCGGGACCGGGCCCTGGCCTGGCTCTTGATGGGCAGCGTGCTGTATGCCCACTTCATGGTGGAACATTACCGCGGCCACCATGTGCGTGCGGCCACCTGGGACGACCCCGCCACCGCGCGCCGCGGTGAAAGTTTGTGGCGTTTTCTGCCGCGCACTTTGCTCGGGTGCTGGCGCAGCGCCTGGCGCCTGGAACGGCAGCGCTTGCGGGTGCGGCAGCCGCGCCAGGCGCATCAGCCGCAGCCGCAGCCGCAGCCGCTGCTGCGGCTGTGCTGGCGCACGAGCCCGCTGCTGTGGGCCACGTTGGCCCAGGCGGCCTGGCTGCTGCTGCTGGCCAGTGTGCTGGGCGCCTGGGCGCTGCTGTTCTGGCTGGTGCAGGCCGCGCACGCGGTGTTTTTGCTGGAAACCATCAACTACATCGAACATTACGGCCTGCAGCGGCGTGTGCAGGGCGGTCGGCCCGAAGCCTTTGGCGTGGCGCATGCCTGGAACGCCGATCACGCACTGACCAACGCTTTCATCATCAACTTGCAGCGCCACAGCAGCCACCACCTGCAGGCCTGGAAGCCCTATGCCGAGCTGCAGCCGCTGCCCGGGCCGCAGTTGCCCACCGGTTATGCCGGTTGCCTGTTTCTGGCCACCGTGCCGCCACTGTGGTTTGCGCTGATGCACCAAAGGCTGGCGCTGCTTCAGCCAGCATCAACACCCGCCTCAAACGGATAACGCACGCCCAGTTCAGCCCGCATGCGGCCTCGCCAGCGCAGCGCTGGGCACCAGCGGCTTTTCGCACAGCACCGCCTTGCCGGCCGCCAGGCTGGCCTGCACCGGTGCGCTGTGGTGTGAATGCGGCGTGGCCACGTACGCCGCATCGACATCGCTGCGCGCCAACAGCGCATCGAGTTCGGGCGCCACGGCAACGGCAGCGCCGCTTTTTGCTGCCGCTTTTTGCTGCCGCTTGCCACTGCTGCGCAAACGCGGCCGCGCGATGCAGGTCGCGGCTGTGCACGGCCACCAGTTCGGCGCAGGGCAGTGCTTGCACGGCCTGCGCAAACCGGTGGGCGATACGGCCGGGGCCGACGATGGCCCAGCGCAGTGGCGGTGGCATGGTGGGTGGGTACAGTGGTGGTTTTGAATGTCAGCGGTGGCAGGCAAAGACAGCAGGCCCGGGTGGCCACCTCGGTCTCGAAACCCAGGCGCAGTCTGCGCCCACCGGCCTTGCAACGCCGACGCGCTAACACAAGAAATTAGTGCAAACGATTTCATGTCGCGACCTAAGTTCAAGTCGGGAATTTCGTCGATGCGAAGCTTGGCGTCGGCACGCGAA
>JAYUPP010000483.1:0-6546 GCA_043760045.1 Betaproteobacteria bacterium | reverse complement strand
CCACGGCTCGGTAGGCGCTCAGCAGCGTGCCGGGGCTGGAATCGTCAGCCGGCCGCTCGGCCTTCAGCACCGCCACGTCGTGCAGAAAAAACTGTGCGCGCGTGGGCCACAGGCGCATGTCAGAACACGCCCATGGCTTTTTGCGGCACGGCGGGCGAAGGGCTCGTATGCGCAGCCACGGGCGCATCGGCATCGGCACCGGCGCCGGCGCCGGCGCCCAGCGACTGCAGCAGCCAGGCCAGCGTGCGCTGCTCCACCGCGCGCTGGTCGGTCGGCTCCGAGAAGGTGTGGTCGGCGTCGGTGACGTCAAAGCGGCTGACACAGGCGTTTGCCACGTTGGCACGCCACAAGCTGTCGGTGGCCGCTGTTTCGATAAATTCCTTCGCCGTGTAGTCGTTGCCGCTCAGCACCAGCAACTTGGGCCCGGGGTAGTGTTGCCAGGCCAGGCCCATGCGCTGCTGCAGCGGCCGTGCGGCGTCGTCCGCAAGCCGCTGCCGGGCGTCGACGCCGGCCTTTGCGTGCGCGTTTTCAGCCGGCGCGGAATGGTGAGGTTTTGCTTTGCGGGCCAGGCGCAGGTTGTGCATCAAATCAGCCACCGCTTTGCCGGCCACGCCGCCACTGAACAACTTGGCCCAGAAAGCACGCTGCGCCAGCCGCTTCAGGTAGTAGTGCTTGAGCTGCGTGCGCGCCAGCGTCTCTTCGGAACGCACCCAGGGGTTGACGAGCACCATGCCCTGCAGCCGGGGGTCGCTGGTGTGCCGCCAGTACAGCAGCGCGGCCGAGGCACCACCACACAAGCCCCACAACACCACACGCTTCACACCCGGCTGCAAGGTCTGCAGCGCGTCGATGGCGGCGCCGACGTCGGCTTCGATTTCTTCCAGGCTGCGCTGTGCACCGCTGCTGTCGCCCATGCCCCGGGTGTCGAAGCGCAAGGCGCTGACGCCCTGGCGCGCCAGGCTGCGCGCCAGTTGCACAAACTGGCGGTGGCTGCCGGCACGGTATTGCGGCCCGCCGACGATGATCACCACCCCCACATCGGCCATCGCGGCCGTTGCCGGTGTGTCGGCTGCGGCCGGTGTCAACACCGCCAACAGCTGTTCGCCGGCACAGCCAAAAACCAGCGCCTGCTCGTTCATGCCGGCACTGCGGCATCGGCCGGATTGAACTGCAGCAAGTGATGCACCGTGGCCTGCACCAGGTCGGGGGCGTCTTCGATTTCGACGGTCTGCCAAAACGGCGGTCCGGCCACAGCCTGGCTGCTGATGGCGTAGCCCGCTTCGCGCCAGTTGTTCAGCACCGGCGCTGACGCCGGCAGCAGCGCAGCGGGCACCCGCGAAGTGACTTCCAGCCACACCAGGCGGCCGGTAGCTGGTGCGGCCCGGGCCGGCGGCTGCAAACCTGAAGCCGCCAGGCCCAGCGCCAACGCCGGCGTGATGCGGTAGCCGGCCACTTCAACGGCGCGGCCTTGCGCCAGGTCGGCGTGCAAACTTTCGGTGACGCCTTTGCTGGCGCCGTGCTGCATCTGGCTGGCCATCTTCAGGCGCAGGAACTGCTGCAGTGTCAGTTTGCCGCTGACCTGCGGTTGCCAGAACAGGAAGTGCTGCACCTGCGGCAAGCGCGGCGCGGCGGCTGCCGCCAGCAGGCAGCCGGCGCGCTGGCCCCACAGCCACAGCGGGCCACTGCAGCGCTGCTGCAACCACTGTGCGCCGAGCACGGCGTCGTCAACCCAGTCGCTCCAGCCGGCCTCATCTATTTCGCCGCTGCTGTCGCCGCAGCCCAGCAAGTCGATCTGCAACACAGCAAACCCGGCCGCCGCCAGCGCGCGTGAGGCGAGTGCCGCCATGCGCCGCGACTTGTTCATCTCTTCGCCAAAAGCATGCAGGAACAACACCGAGCCACGCGCAGGCGTGGTGGGGGCATGAAACAGCGCCAGGCGCTGGCCACCGGCGGCCGCGCTGCTGTTCAGGAAAAAGGCCTGCAGCGCGGAAGCGGACTTGCCTGCAGACGCTGTTGCAGCTGTGCCGGCTTTCAAGCGCTGAGTTTGCCGCTGACAAAGTCGATCAAAGTGCCGACGGTGGCAAAGGTGGCGCCGTCGATGTCGTCGTCGTCCACAACGATGCCGAAGGTGTCTTCCAGCGCGGTGATCATTGATACCACGGCCATCGAGTCGAGCTCGGGAATGGCGCCCAGCAAGTGCGTCTGGCGACTGAAGCCCGCAGCCCGCCCTTCGAGGCTCAAGACCTCGTCCAGCAATCGCAAGACTTCTTTTTCAGTGTTCATGTCCCGACTCCAAGCGCAGCATGCAGTTTGTGCAAGTTTAGTTTCTATCGGGCCTGGGCCCGGCGATCAAGTCGCTGCCAAGTGCGACAAGCGCACGTCTGGCGCCTGGCTCACGGGCGCACCCCAAGGCCTGCGGCCGGTCCTGCGAAGCGGGAATTCGCCCTCGGCAAAGCCTGCGGGATCATGGCGCAGGGGGCAGCAGCTGCACCAGTTCCACCGCATAGGCCCGGGTGTAGAGCGGCGGCATGAAATTGCACAAAAACGGGCCCGCGCCCTGAACCGGCTGCGGCTCGAGCATGGTGACACCGATGGCGGCCAGCCGGGCCGTCGCCTCCATGAGGTCGGGCACGGCAAAGGCCAGATGGTGCAACCCGCCCAGGCCCTTGTTGAAGTCGCGCAACGGGCCCGAGGCCGGTGGCACCACAAATTCCAGCGGCGAACCGCCATTGCCGTGGGCGAAGATGCACAGCACGTCCCAGGCCGCCACGTGGCCACGGTAGTGCTCTTTCAAACCCAGCCGCGACATCTGCGCCAGCGCCTGTTTTTCGCTGGCAACAATGATGCCCACATGGTGCAGCACGGGCGCGTTCAGCGCCGCCATCAGGGCGGCGTTCATGGCGCTTCGGGAACCTTCATTTGCATTCTCATGTGCCGGTGCGCCGCGGCTGATAGATGTGTATCGGCCGCAGGTAGGCGTCGTGAAAACCGAAGTTGCGCAAGTTGCGATAGGCGGCGTCGGGCTTTTCTGGCGTGCTGGCGCCGGTTTCGGTGGTCACCCAGGCGCAGGCGCTTTCGTTGGCGTCTTCAAGCTGCCGGGCCACGATGCCCGCGTGTACCCAGCGGCCCCGGTGTGAGGCCAGCACCGATGTCCAGCCCAACCAGGCCACACCGTTTTCCATATAGGACAACGAAGCGCCCACCGGTGTGTTGCCGTCCAGCGCCAGCCAGCGGCGCCAGCCGGCGCTGCAGATGCCGATGCGCAGCAGCGCGCCCACGGCTTCGGACACGTGAAAGTTCTCACAGCAAATGCGGGCCAGGGTGGCGGCGTGCTCGGGGCCTACAAGGTCCACGCGCAGGCCGGTGGCCTGCCTCCACCTGGCGTAATGCGGCGGGGGTGGGATGCCTCTGCGGAAAAGCATTTGTGTCGATATCGATTTGCGCAGGCGGTGCGTCTTCAGCATCACCGGCAAGTCGGCCGGTTCTGCATAGGGGCTGAGCTCGATGCCAAAAGGCACACGGCCTTCGTCGTAAGCCGCCACCAGCGTGGTCAGCTCCTCATTGCGGGTTGGCCCTTGCAGGCCGAGGCCGAGCACGCGGTTGACGATCAGCGAGCCGCTGACCTGCGGTGCGCGCAGCACCACCGCAGCCCCGACTGCCAGGCTGCTGAAGCCCAGCCCGGGCTGCGCCGCCTGGGTAGCCGCAAACAAGCTGGCGTAGGCCCTTGCTTCGCTGCGTTCCACCAGTTGCGCCAGGGCCAGGCCGCTGGGCGCGGCCGGCGCTTTGCCACAGTCAAGCCCGGCGGCGGCTGCACCGGATGCTGCCCCAGTGGCTGCCCCAGTGGCTGCCCCAGTGGCTGCATCAGCGCCGGCATCAGCGAATGATGTTGCCGGTGTTTTCAATATTGCTCAGGTCCAGGATCAGCTTTTTGCGCGAAGCATCAACGCCCATGCGGTCAATGGCTTCCAGGTCATAGGCCACGTACATGCGGTCGAGCCAGACTTCTTCGGGAAAGGGCCGTCGGCTGCGCACGCCGCGCCAGCGGTCGATCTTCACGCCGTTGTTTTCGCGGTTGAAGTCTTCCACCGCCAGCAACTCACCGGCATAGCGGTGGTACAGCATCGTTTCAGCATCGTCGAGATAGATGATGGTGCGGATCAGCGTTTTGCGTTCGGGCAGGCAGAGGATGCGAAATGCGTCGCGCGTGGAACTGTAGAAGTCCACATCGATGGCGATGAAGCCCACCGGCGCCGGCAGCCCGGTTTTCACAAAACCGGGCAGTGTTTCGGCCACATCGCCCAGCACCAGCTGGGTTTGCGGGCCCAGTTTCGGCCGCAGCTGGTCCCATTCCATCGGAAAGTCGCCGGGCGACCAGATTTCCGGGTGATCGCGGTGGTCGCCGGTGCCTTTGGGCAAGCCGGTGCCGGTGTCGAACCCCAGCACATGAATCTTCACACCGGTGGCGGCCTGCACACGCTCGGCATAAGACTGCAGGCACAGCAGGCCGGCGCCACCGGCGACACCAAACTCGGCGACACAAATCTCTTTGACTTTCGATTCCAGCGCCTGGTCGGCCGCGCGCAGCACGCCCAGCAGGTAGTGCGGCCGCTCGGCCGCGTCCCAGCGCGAAACGGTGCGCACGTCGGAGGCAAAACGTTTGATGAAGGCCTTGGCAAAAAGCCTGAACGGCTGCTCTTCCATCAGGCGCGCCAAGAATCCCGTGCGTTCATCGCTCATCGACATTCACCTCTTCTTTTTAGTTGAAACTTTGACTGCGGCACCGGCACCGGCACAGGCAGTCGCCAGATTGCATCCAGGTGTGGTGTTCGGCCGCACCCGCCGCGACGATTTCCAGCGCGGTGGCGAAGGACAGCATGCGCATCTGATCGCCAAAATCCATTTCCAGGCCGAACTCTTCTTCGATGGCGCTGACAAGGTGGATCTGGTTCAACGAGTCCCACTTGTCGCAGGTTTGGGGTGACAACTCAGCCACCACCTGTTCGACGGGCACGTCCAGCACGGCGCTGAAAACCGTCTTCAACCGCGGCTCGATTTCATTCGGCTTCACGTCAAACTCCTTCCGGTGCTTTGAGTTGGACGGCCACAAAAGGCGGCCAGGGCCAGTGCGCGTCGGCCGTCGATATCTCGAACCGGACTGCCGCTACAGTTTCAGCGCGGCGCAAAAAGCCGGCATGGTCCAGGTATTCCAGCACCTGCTGGTTGCGCGGGCCCCGTGCGGCGTTGACCACCACGCACCTGCAGCCCAGAGCCCGCGCGCGGGTGTGCGCAAAAGCCAGCAAGCTGTCTTCAACACCGCGGCCCAGCGCACGGCAGCTGAGTGCCAGGTTCTCGATCGTCAGCGCATCGCCTTGCGCTTGCAGCTGCAGCATGCCAATCAGCCCGTAGTCGCCAAAGCGGTCGGCCAGTGCCGCGCTGTAGAGCACGTCGCCCTTGTTCAGCAAGGCCTGCATGGCTTCTTTGGACGGGCGCTGCAGGCTGAAGTTGAACTGGTTGGTCTTGCCCATCAACTGCTGCAGACGGTCGAGCGTGGCAGCGGTGGCGGGCAGCAACGCCAAACGCAATTGGCAGTCGGCCAGGAAACTGGCGAGGTCGGTGACCTGCGACTTCAGTTGTTCGCGGCCCGCCTCGGCGACATAACTGGCTGCACGCTGGCGGTCTTCGTCCAGCACCTGCAGCACGTCAAAAGCCTGCGTGCGCAGTACGCGGTCGACGAAACGTGCCGGGTCTTTGCCCAATTCAACAACTTCCACCTGCGGCAAGGCCTGGCGCACCAAAGCACATTCGATGGCGCTGTCGTCGGCAAACACCAGGCTGTCCAGGCCCAGGCCCAGCTGCCGGGCCATGGCCGCGATGTTGGTGGCTTTGTCTTGCCAGTTGATGCGCCGGGCGCTGAAGTGTTCCGGTTTCAGCAGCATCTCGGCGCGCTGCTCAAACACGGCCCAAGCATCGGCTTCGTTGTTTTTGCTGGCCAGGGCCAGCAGCACACCGGTGCTGCGCAGTTCCAGCGCCATGCGCTGCAGGGCGAGGTAAGCCGAGCCGGGATAGTCCTGCCCCAAAGCCAGCCCATCCACGCCGTCTTCGCCCACCACGCCGCCCCACAGCGTGTTGTCCAGGTCCAGCACCAGCACCTTGCGGCGCGGCTTGAACAAACAGGCCAGGCTGCGCGCCAGGATGCGCGCCACAGCGGGCAACGCGCGGTGCGCAAAAACCGAACGGGTGGCCAGGAAGGCGGTGGCGTCGAACCACGGCGCCACGCCAATGCTGCTGGCGTCCAGGTCCAGCAGGTGCACGTCTTTCAGCTGCTGCGCCAGTGCGCGCAGGCCCAGCAAAAACGCTGCCCGATTTGCGCTGAGGCCGGTGTGCTGGTCCAGCGCCAGCCCGTGTGCCGCGCGCGGCGCCTGCACCACGCCCAAAAACAGCGGCTTGGCGCTGCTGGCGCGCCAGGTGTGCAGCAGAGTCTGCAGCCGCGCCAGGCCCACTTCAGCCGGCGCCTTGAAGTCTTCGCCCAGCAGTTCGGCGTCGTGC
>JAYUPP010000482.1:0-2617 GCA_043760045.1 Betaproteobacteria bacterium | reverse complement strand
ATGGTGAACACGTGCGGCGGTTTCATCCGAGGCAAGCGCATTCTCGCCCTTCAGCTGTTTTTGAAAGGTTGAAGCCCACCAGCCGACCACACGCCATGAACCTGGAGCAACACATGACCCGACGTGACCTTTTTGGCTTCTTTTCCGGACTGGGCCTCGGCGTGGCCGGCGCTGCCCACGCCGCTGCTGACCCCAGCCGCGCCGACCGCGTGGTGCTCAGCGACGCCGAATGGAAAAAGCGCCTGAGCGCCGACGCTTACAAGGTGCTGCGCGGCGAAGGCACCGAAGCTGCCGGCACCAGTGCGCTGAACGCGGAGAAGCGCGCCGGCACCTACCACTGCGCGGGCTGCGAACTGCCGCTGTTTGCGCACACCAGCAAGTACGAAAGCGGCACCGGCTGGCCCAGTTTTCACACGCCGCTGGAAGGTGCGCTGGGCACCAAAACCGACTTCAAGCTGGTGCTGCCGCGCACCGAATACCACTGCGCACGCTGCGGTGGGCACCAGGGTCATGTGTTCAACGACGGCCCCAAGCCGAGCGGCAAACGCTACTGCAACAACGGTGTGGCGCTGCGTTTTGCGCCGTCAGTCGCATGAGCCCGCAGGCTTTGCCAAGGGCGCATTCCCGCCTGGCGGGACCGGCCGCAGGCCGTAGGGTGCACCAGTGAGCGCCACCGCAAGGGTCACTGCCGCCTGGGCACTGGGCACCACTTTGTCGTTAGCCGCCGCAGTGGTGGTGGCGCAAAGCGCTGCCACGCAGCCGCCAGCAGGCACTGTCGCCATGCCTGCGGCCACCGCGGCTTCCCCTGCCACTGCCGCCAAAGCCACCTTTGCCGGCGGCTGTTTCTGGTGCGTGGAAGCCGACTTCGACAAGGTGCCGGGTGTGTTGTCCACCACCTCGGGCTACATCGGCGGCACCGTGGCCAACCCCACCTACAACCAGGTGTCGGCCAAAACCACCGGCCACACCGAGGCGGTGGAGATCGCCTTCGACGCCAGCAAGGTCAGCTATGAACAACTGCTGAATGTGTACTGGCGCAGCATCGACCCCACCGTGGTCGACCGCCAGTTCTGCGATGTCGGCAGCCCCTACCGCACGGCCATCTTTGCACATGGGCCGCAGCAGCTGGCGGCGGCACAGGCTTCAAAAGCCGCGCTGGAAAAGAACAAACCTTTCCGCGAAAACATCGTCACGCCGGTGCTGCCTGCCAGCACGTTCTACGCGGCCGAGGAGTATCACCAGGACTACTACAAAAAGAACCCGGTGCGCTACAACTACTACCGCACGTCCTGCGGGCGTGACTCGCGGCTGCAGCAGCTGTGGGGCAAGCCGGGTTGAGGCGCAGTCCGCAGTGCTGTCTGTCGGCGTGAAGCTCATACTTCCACCATCAACAGCAGGAGCCCTTGATGCGTTCGTACACCCACTTGTCCTGGCGCCAGCTTCTGGCCGCTGCAAGCGCTGCGAGCTTTGCAGCCACCCTGGCCTTGCTGCCACAGGCGCAAGCGCAGACGGTTGAAATCAAACCCGCCCAACGCGCCGCTGGCGACTGGCCGAACAAGCCCATCCGCATCGTCGTGGCCTTTCCGCCGGGTGGTTTGACGGATGCCTATGCGCGGCTCTATGCCGAACACCTGACGGCCAAGTTCGGTGTCACCGCGGTGGTGGAAAACAAACCCGGTGCCGGCGCCATCATCGGCATCGACGCGGTGGCCAAAGCGCCCGCCGACGGCTACACGCTGCTGATGACGACTTCCGGCACGGTGTGGCAGAACCGCGTGCTGTACAGCAAGCTGCCTTACAACCTGGACAAAGACCTGGTGCCCGTGGCGCTCTTCCCTTCAGGCCCGCTGGTGGTGGGCGTGCCTGAAAAACTGGGCATCAACAACTTCCGCGACCTGCTGGTTTACGCCAAAAATAAAGACACCAACATGGGCAGTTATGCCCCCGGCTCCTATCCGCAGATGGTGGCCGACCAGGCGAATCGCACCGCAGGCACGAAGATCGTCACCGTGAACTACCGCGGCGAGTCGCCGATGTGGATCGACGTCGCGTCGGGCCAGGTGCAGGTGGCCATCGGCAGCTTCCAGGCTTTCAATACCGTGTCCACACGCGGCGTGAAGGCCATTGGCGTCACCGGTTCATACCGCAGCCCCAAGCTGCCCGATGTGCCCACGCTGGTGGAACAGGGCGTGCAGGGCCAGCTGGTGCAGCTGGAAGGTGGCCTGCCTTTGATGGCACCGGCCGGCACGCCAGAAGCGGTGTTGCGCGCTTTGTCGCAGGTGGTGATGGAAGGTGCGAACACCGCACGCGCCGTGCAGCTGCGTGAGACGTTTGCAATACCCAACAAGCCGAAGAACCTGGCCGGCACCCGCACCGACTGGGCGCGCGACGTGCCGGTGTGGATCAAGCTGGCGGTGGAC
The DNA here is from genome assembly GCA_043760045.1 of Betaproteobacteria bacterium. GTDB lineage: Bacteria > Pseudomonadota > Gammaproteobacteria > Burkholderiales > Burkholderiaceae_C > Rubrivivax. Next base: position 197 of record JAYUPP010000482.1, on the reverse strand, counting down.
CTGGGCATCAAGCTCGATTGAACCTGGATTCCGCAGTGGACCGCTTCCCTCCGCTGGCGACACCACATGAACATTGACATTGGTATCCACGACAACGTTCACCTGTTGGGTGCGAGCGCTACGCACCCGATTGAGCCGCGCTGCGGCACGCTGGCTGCGTTGCTCCTCCTCGCGGGCCTGAGCCAGAGCCAGAGGCT
>JAYUPP010000481.1:0-6551 GCA_043760045.1 Betaproteobacteria bacterium | reverse complement strand
CAAAAGGCCTGAAGCCGCTGGGCGCGGCCTTGCGCTGCACGGCGGGTGCCACCGCTGCGCCTGACAGGGCCTGCCGCAGCAGCTGTGAAACCACCTGCCCTGCCGAAACACGCTGCAGGCGCGACAGCTCTTTGGCAGCGGCCAGCAGGTCGTCGTCAATTTCCAGGGTTGTTCGCATGCGGCCTCCGTCAGTTGGTGCGTTGATGCGCTGATGCTACCGCATCGAACTACCACCTGGCGAGCCGTTACTCACGGGTAACCCAAAGCCGGCTGACCAAAACCTTCCGCGGCGCGCCAGCCGGGTGCTTTGAGGAACAGGTTCTGCACCATGCCGCCCGGGTTGTAGGCCGGCCACTGGCGGCTTGGGTGCAGCACCTGCCACTGCTGCTGTATCTGCGCGCCGGTCAGGTAATGCGGCACCTTGTTGATGTAGGCGCTGAGTGACTGGCCCCGCCAGCCGTTGCTGGCGATGGCGGGCCACAGGCGGTCGGCATGGCCGACGTTCCACGCCGGGTCCACCCGCCAGGCTTCATGGCCAATCACGTCGCCAAAAATGAACAGGCGGCCGCCCTGAATCTGCCAGGCCGTGGGGTCGCTGCCCAGCTTGACGGCAAAAGCCGCACCGCTGGCACAAAAGCCGCCGTACTGCGGCTCAAACCGCGCCGGCGCGGCGACAAACTGCGCTTTGTGTTCGGCAGTGGCGAAGTAGTAGCTGCGGTCTGGCAGGTCCACTGCATGTTGCGCCGAGCCTCGCAGCGGCTTGCCCTGTGTGAAGTAAGCCACCGGGTCGTGGCCGAGCAGCATCACCGGTCGGCCGGCAGCGTCGGGCACGGTGGCGTAAGGGGTGCCGCAGCCGGACAAACCAGCCAACAGTGCGCCCAACAGCACGCCAAACCGCGCACCCAACATGGCGCGCCATACGGCTGCCAACCCACCTGTAGCGAGCTTCTGCATGTCAGTCTCCTTGTGTTGTGCCAAACGCGGTTGCCGGGCCGCACAGGCCGCACTTACTTGCGCCAGAACTGCGGCGTGAACAGCACCAGCACGCTTAGCAATTCAAGCCGGCCGAGTAACATCGCAACGGTGCAGACCCAGGTCTGGAAGTCCGTCAACCCCTGGTAGTTGTTGGCCGGGCCCACCTGCCCCAGGCCGGGACCGGTGTTGTTGATGCAGGCTATGGCCGCCGTGAAGGCGCTGATGAGGTCCATGCCGCTCAACAGCAGCAGCATGCCCACCGTCGTCAACACAAAACCGTAGATCAGCATGAAGGCCAGCACCGACTGCATCACCTGCGCCGGCACCACGGCGCCGGCGAAGGTGACGGGCACCACCGCGCGCGGATGCACGATGCGGGTCAACTCGCGCAGCGCTTGTTTTTGCAACAACAGCGAACGAATCAACTTGATGCCACCGCCCGTGCTGCCGGCGCAGGTGGCGAAGCAGCACAGCGCCAGCATCAACACGGGCGCAAACATCGGCCACTGCGCGTAGTCCACGGTGGCAAAACCGGTGGTGGTGGCCACCGACACGACGCTGAAAGCGGCGTGCCGCAACGATTCCAGAAACGACGCATAAACGCCGTTCACCGACAAAAAGGCGGCCACCAGCAGCACCGAACCCACCATCAATGCCAGGTACACCCGCGCTTCGGTGTCGCGCAGCAGCACCTTCAAGGAACGCCGGCGCCAGACCAGGAAATACAGCGAAAAGTTCACACCGGCCAGCACCATAAAGAAGATGGCCACGGCTTCAATCAGCGGCGAATTGAAAGCACCAAAACTGGCGTCGTAAGCGGCAAAACCGCCCAGCCCCATGGTGCTGCACATGTGCATGAAGGCGTCGGCCCAGCCCATGCCCGCCCACCTGTAGGCCAGCATGCAGACGATGGCAATGGCGAAATAAACCACCCACAGCCCGCGCGCTGTTTCGGCCATGCGCGGCGTCAGCTTCTGGTCCTTCATCGGGCCCGCCGTTTCAGACTTGTACAACTGCGTGGCGCCCACACCTAACAGCGGAAGTATGGCCACCACCAGCACGATGATGCCCATGCCGCCTATCAGCACCATGAAGCAGCGCCATACGTTGACCGACAGCGGCAATTTTTCCAGCCCCGTCAACACGGTGGCGCCGGTGGTGGTGAGGCCACTCATGGCTTCGAAGTAGGCGTCGGTGAAGCTCAGGCCGGGGATGGCCAGCAGCAGCGGCAAAGCGCCAAAAGCCGGCAGCACCAGCCAGGTCAGCGTGACCAGCAAAAAGCCGTCGCGTGGCTGCAGTTCACGCTTGAAGCGGCGCATCACCGCGCTCATCAGCAGGCCCACGCCGACGGTGATGGCCATGGCCCACAAAAAAGGCGTTTCAGCGGCGTCGTGATCAAACAGTGCAAACGCCAGCGGCACGCCCATCAGCAAGCCGAACAGCACCGTCATGCGGCCCACCAGGGCCAGAACTACAAAGTGACCCATGTCAGTGCGGCGGCTTCAAAACATGAAGGTCGCGCTGACCTGGAACAGCTTTTCGATGTCGCGCACCATGCGTTTGCGCGGCACAAAAATGATGACGTGGTCGTTGGGCTGCACCAGCGTGTCGTGGTGCGCGATGATGACCTGGGGCTTGTTGTCGTCGCTGCTGAACGGCCGAATGCGGCTGCCGTCAGGCCGGTGCAAACCGCGCACGATGGCGCCCACCATGGCGCCCTTGGGCCACTGCACTTCTTCAATGCGCCGGCCGGCCAGCTTGCAGGTTTTGTGGTCGCCGCGCACGATGGCCTCCAGCGCCTCGGCGGCACCCCGGCGCAGGCTGTGCACCGCTTCCACGTCACCCCGGCGCACAAAGGCCAGCAGCTCGCCGATGACGGCCTGGCTGGGACTGATGGCGATGTCGATGGTGGTGCCCTGCACCAGGTCGGCATAAGCCCTGCGGTTGATGACGGCCAGCACGCGCCGCGCTCCCAGGCGCTTGGCCAGCAGGCAGCTCATGATGTTGTCTTCGTCGTCGCTGGTGAGCGCCAGGAAGAGGTCCATGTCGTGCACGTTTTCATCGGTCAACAGCTCTTCGTCGGTGCTGTCGCCGTGCAGCACCAGCACGTCTGTAGACAACTGCGTGGCCAGGTATTCGCAGCGCGTCTGCAGCGGTTCGATGATCTTGATCTGGTAGTCGTTCTGCGCCTCGCGTGCCAGCCGCAGGCCGACCTTGCCGCCGCCGGCAATCATGATGCGCTTCACGGGCCGGTCCATCTTGCGCAGCGCGCCCAGCACGGTGCGGATGTGTTCGGTGGCAGCGAGCACAAACACCTCGTCACCGGGCTCGATGCGGGTGTCGCCCTCCAGCGCTGGCACCGCCTTGTCTTGCCGGTAGATGGCCACGATGCGCATGTCCACACCCGGCACCAGGTTCGGTATTTCGGCCAGGCTGTGCTGCACCAGCGGGCCGCCGGCCACCGCGCGCACCGCGATCAGGCTGACCAGGCCCTGCGCAAATTCCAGCACCTGCAGCGCTTCGGGGTATTCGATCAGCTTGCGGATGTAGGCGGTGACGCTTTCTTCGGGGCAGATGACCTGGTCGACCGCAAAGCCGCTTTTGCCCATCAGCGGGCTGTCGTTCACAAACTCGGGGCTGCGCACACGCGCTATTGTTGTGGGCACGTTGAAGAGGTCGTGCGCCACCTTGCACACCACCAGGTTGGTTTCGTCCAACGGCGCGCAGGCAATCAGCATGTCGGTGTCGGCGATGCCGGCTTCCATCAACACACTGGGCTGAATGCCGTTGCCCACCACACCGCGCAAATCAAGCCGGTCTTGCAGCTGGCGCAGGCGGTGCGGGTCGCTGTCGATGACGGTGATGTCGTTCTGTTCAGAGACCAGGCTTTCGGCGACGCTTTCGCCGACACGGCCGGCGCCCAGGATGACGATTTTCATGGGCGCCGAGTCTACGGGCGGCGCGTGGTGTCTCAGTTTGCATGTGTCTCAGATTGCATTCGCCGCATCCCTGATGGCGCGCGCCCTTCATGACCCTCGCTTGTTGGCCTCCGGCTCAGGCACCAGGCGCACGATTTCTTCGATGGCCCAGACGTGATCCGAAATGCCGTCCTCCAAGAAGAGCTGGGGTCACATGAAAAGCTGGGGTCACAGAAAAGCTGGGGTCAAGAAAAGCTGGGGTCAAGTCTTGCCTTTTGCCTGCCCCCCCCCAGCGCAGACTGAAAAGCTGGGGTCAAGTCTTGCTATTTCCCTGCCCCCCCAGCGCAGACTACAACCATGGCCCGCCCCCTCAGACTCGAATTCCCTGGTGCGATCTACCACGTCACTTCTCGCGGTGACCGCCGCGAAGCGATCTTCCGGGACGATGCTGACCGCACCGCTTTTTTGCAGGTCCTTGAACAGTCGCTCGATCGCTTCAATGCGCAGGTGCTGGCCTATTGCCTGATGGGCAATCATTACCACCTCGTTCTGCACACCCGCCAGGCAAATTTGTCGCGGCTGATGCGTCAGCTCAATGGGGTGTACACGCAGGCGTTCAACCGGCGGCATGGCCTGGTGGGGCACTTGCTCCAAGGCCGCTTCAAGGCCATCTTGGTGGACCGCGATGCGTATCTGCTTGCCCTTTGCCGTTACGTCGAGCGCAATCCCGTGGCTGCTGGGCTGGTGGCCGAACCCGATCTGTGGCCTTGGTCAAGTTACCGCGCGCATGTGCTGCAGGCTGATGCACCCTCGTGGCTTGACACAGACGGCCTGCACGGCTACTTGCTGGGCCGCAGCCCGGTGGCAACTTCAGACCGCCACCACGCAGCCCAGCTTTACGTCGCCAGCGTGGTTGAAAACGGCCGCGCCGATACGGCCTTGTGGCACAACGGCCTGCGTCAACAGGTCTTTTTGGGCGACCAAAATTTTGTTGATCGCATGTTGCAACACGCCCCCACCAACGCCCAGCGGCCCGACGGCATACCGAAAGTTCAGTTGCGCCGGCGGCCCGTGGCGGGTTCGTTGCGTCCGCTGGCGGCTGACAGCAAAGGCCGTGCTGCGGCCATGCGTTCGGCCTATATTGAAAAGGGGTGGACCATGACGCAAATCGCACAGGCTTATGGGCTCTCGGTTTCACGGGTCAGCCGGTTGATTGGCGCGGCTGAAGGGGAGGCAAAAGGCAAGACCTGACCCCGATTTTGATCGTGACCCCGGTTTCGGACCCGACCCCGGTTTCGTGACCCCGGTTTCGCGAAAGGCAAGACCTGACCCCGGTTTCGTCGCTGCAATGGCCGTGATGGTCGACGCCAAGGATGCTGGCGCTGCGGACTGCTACGCCCACTTCGATTTCAGGCCACTGCAAAACCTGCCGCAACGGCTGTATTTGCCGATGAGCCGGGTTACCAGGCTTTTCGCCTGAGCCCTTCCGCGTGCGCCAGTCAGACAAAAAACAGCATGATTCGATAGCCCTGCGCGATTCGGTGTGTTCCTCTGCCGCGCGACAGTCACGGGCCACCGAGCGCGCGTTTGAGGGTGCTGGCCAGCAGCGGCTGCAGTTCACGCGCCAGCGCCTGACGTTCACCTTCTACGGCACTGCTGCGCAAGCGGCCACTCCACAGCGCACTGCGTTGCCGTTGCATGGTGGCCAGCGCGGGTTCGAGCGCAGCTTGCGCGGCACTTTCATCCAGCCCGTGCACGATGCACAGCTGCTGCTGCAACAGCGCCTGTGTGATCTGTTCCATCGCGCCTTCATCCCAGGCCGCGAAGTTGCTGTCGGCGCCGCGCACGACGTTCAGGCCACGCGCCATGCCAGCGCCACCCAGGGCACCAATGACACCGCCGGCCACCATACCGGCGCCCATGGTCAAGCCGCCGGTCAAGAGGTCGGCTTTCAGGCCCGCCAGCGCGCCGGTAAGCACACCGCCCACCATCGCGGCGCGGCCTTCGCCCAGCTTTTTGTGCAGCACGGCGCTGGGTGCTGCGGCCTGCGTGGCCACCACCATCGCGCCACCGTGCGGCTGCACGCCGGCCCAGGTGTTGATGCGCGCCAGCGCTTCTTGCCACTGGGTTTGCAGCGTGCCGGCCAACTCGGCGCGTGCCGCCTCGGCATCGGCCTTGCGGGCCATCAGGCCGTTGTCGGCCAGCGGCACACGGGTGCAGGCGGTGTGCGCCAGGCTGTGCGCCAGCAGCGCGGTGCCTTCGTCAAACCGCAGCTGTTGCCTGCGCTGCCAGCTGCCGCGCAAGCGCAGCAGGCGTGGGTCAGCCGGCAGGGCTGCAGCCAGGGCCTGCAGCAGACGGCCTTGGGGCAGCCAGCCGTCGGCTAGCTGGTGCAGGACGAGGGGCGAATTCTCGGCGTGGCTGCTGCCGCTGCCGCTGCCGCTGCCGCTGCCGCTGCCGCTGCTGCTGCTGCTGTTGTTGTGACGGTTGCTGGTGCTGGTGCTGTTGCTGTTGCCGTTGCTGTTGGAATCAATGAAGCTGTCGCTGCTGCTGCCCCGTAGTGTTGCGGCCTGCAGCAACACTACGGGGCGCGCCAGCGCGGCCAGCCACGGTGGCGGCGGCTGGCCGGCCGCCTGCAGCAGCAGCACGGCTTCGGTGCTG
>JAYUPP010000480.1:0-2619 GCA_043760045.1 Betaproteobacteria bacterium | reverse complement strand
GTCTGCTGCAGCGCATAACCACCAGCCTGCGCCTGCAGCCGGCTGACATCGTGCAGCACCAGTGGGTGGACAACGGCCCTGGCTGGTGCGCGGTGATGTTGGCTGACGCCCACGCGGTGCGCGCAGTGCAGCCCGACTGGGCGGCGCTGGGCGACATTCAACTTGGCCTGGTGGGCCTGTGGCCCGAGGGTGACGCAACGCTGCAGCGTGAAGGCCACGGCGCGTTTTACGAAGTGCGGGCGCTCTACGCACACGGCAGCACGCCGGTGGAAGACCCCGTCACCGGCAGCTTGAACGCCAGCCTGGCGCAGTGGCTCATCGGCAGCGGTGTGGCGCCGCGCGCTTACCGTGCGTCACAAGGCCATCTGCTGCAGCGCGCCGGGGTGGTGTTCCTGCAGCAGGCCGACGACGGCACGGTGTGGGTGGGCGGCGATGTGGCGGTGTGCATCGACGGCCAGGTGAGCTTGCCGTGAAAGTGGCCAACAGCACGCCAAACAGCGAGCCCAACAGCGAGCCCAATGCCGGGCTCGACGCCGCGCCCACCATCGCTCCCAGCATCGCGCCCAACCTGGCACTCGACCACCTGGTGGTCGCTGCGGCCACGCTGGAACAAGGGGTGGCCTGGTGCCAGCACACGCTGGGCGTGACACCCGGCCCGGGCGGCGAACACGCGTTGATGGGCACCCACAACCGCTTGTTGAACGTGGCCACACCCGGCTTTGCGCTGGCCTATCTGGAAATCATCGCCATCAACCCGGCGGCCACTTTTTCGGCGCCAGGCCACAAACGCTGGTTTGACCTCGACAACCCGGCTTTGCAATCGAGGCTGGCGGCCGACGGGCCGCAGCTTATCCACTGGGTGGCGCGCAGCACGGCGCTGAACCTGCACCGCCAGCGTTTCATCGCCCTGGGTGTGCAGCCTGGGGAACCGGTGGCGGCCAGCCGGCCCACCCCGGCCGGCTTGCTGCAGTGGCAAATGGTGCTGCGTCCCGACGGCTTGCTGTTGCACCGCGGCGCCGTGCCCACGCTGATTCAATGGCAGGGGCCGCACCCCGTATTGAACATGCCCGCCAGCGGCGTCACGTTGCAGGGGCTGCAGCTGGCAGGCGCACTGCCGGCGGGTGTGCAAAACCTGTTGCGCATGCCCGCACTGCGTTGTGCCGAAGACAGCCAAAAGCCAGTGCTGACCGTGACCCTGCACACACCGCTGGGCGAGCGGTCGCTGTCTTCGCCACTTTGACGACCACGCTGTGGGTGGTGGCACGATAAAAAAAGCCCACCGAGGTGGGCCTTGACGGTTGGCGCATCAACCCCCGTTCAAGGGTTGCGAAAATTGTCGTGGCAGTCTTTGCAGGCGCCGGCGGCAGCACCGAAGGCCACCTTCAACTGGTCCAGGTTGTTCGTTTTGGCCACAGCGGCCAGCTTGACCACTTCGTCCTGCATCTTCTTGGCTGCAGCGTCGAACTTGGCGCGCTCGGTCCAGACGTTGGCTTTGGGCTGGCCCTTTTCGGTGCCGCTGGTGCCTTCCACAAAACCGGCGTAAGGCAGCTTGGAGACATCGGCCACCACTTCGGCGTTGGCCGCTGCGGCCGCGCCGTCAAACGGGGCCCGGCCGCTGGTCATGGCGCCGATGCGGCCAAAGTGCGTGCCCATCACGGTAAAAGCGGCCTTGCGGTATTTCACGGCGTCTTCGGGTTTCTGAAATTGCGCCGCAGCCGGCAGCGCGGTCAGCAGCGCACTCACGCCAGCCAGTACGGCCACAACTTTTAAACGGATCATGGATTGATCTCCAAGGGTTGAACTCCTGCAGGAGTGTGGAAGAGCAAGGGCGGCCGGTTGGCGCCGAAAGAGTGGTGCACAAAACCACGAACGCGTCCACAGTTTACAAAACGCAATGAGCCGTCATTCCGGCCTCAGGGAATGCCCTCGTTTTTGCTGATGCGGCTGCCGTAGGCCGCGTCAATCGCGGTATGGTCGCAACCGATGCTGGAAACCGAAAAACTTCAGGCAACCCGGGTCTGGGACCTGCCCACCCGGATGTTCCACTGGACCCTGGCCGCTGCGGTGCTGGCGCTGGTGGTCAGCGCCAAAATTGGCGGCAACGCCATGCTGTGGCACATGCGCCTGGGCCAGCTGGTGCTGGGCTTGTTGGTGTTTCGGCTGCTGTGGGGCTTCTTCGGCGGTCACTGGTCGCGTTTTGTGCAGTTCATCTATGCCCCGGGCACCGTGCTGCGCTACCTGCGCGGCCAGCCGCGCCCCGGTGAACTGCTGGATGTGGGCCACAGCCCGATGGGCAGCTTCTCGGTGTTTGCGGTGCTGGCCGTGCTGGCGGTGCAGGTGGGCACCGGGCTGGTGGCCGACGACGAAATTGCCACCGTGGGCCCGCTGAACAAACTGGTGAGCACTGAAACCGGGCTGCTCGCCACCAGCTGGCACAAGAGCTGGGGGCAGTGGATCATCCTGGCGCTGGCGGCACTGCATGTGCTGGCTGTGCTGACCTACCAAATGCGCAAAAAAGACCTGCTGCGGCCGATGTGGGTGGGCGACCGCCTGCTGCCGCCGGGCACCCCCGGCAGCGCCGACGGCGTGCGCCAGCGCCTGCTGGCGCTGGTGCTGGCG
>JAYUPP010000479.1:0-2620 GCA_043760045.1 Betaproteobacteria bacterium | reverse complement strand
TTGGCAATCTCCTGCAGCCACATCGGGTAAGCCGAGGGGCCCGATTTGGGGTCGGACCACAACGCGGCGGTGCCGGGGCGGAACAGGAATTTCGTGCCCAGGCGTTTGTTGTCCAGCCCCTGCTCAACGATGCGGCCAAACGATTCCGCCGCCGCCTTCTGGTTGCCCAGTTTCCAGTTGCTGAGATACAGCCCGGTGTGCGTGCGCAGCTGGTCGCCGCCTTCGCTGGCCAGCGCCTGGCCATACAGGCCCCGTGCCTGCGCAAACTTGCCCGCACCGTAAGCGTCGCCCGCTTCGGCCAGCTTGGCCGAAGTCAGCACACGTTTGATGTAATCCGGGTGGATGGCGTCACCCGCGCGGGTGCCCTGGCAGGTGCGGATGTAGCCCAGCGTGGCCGCGTCTTCCACCCAGGCCGGTGCGTCGCGGTCGGCGCCCTGCGGCGTGATGTCCACCCCTTCAGCGCGTGCAAAGGCCAGGCCCTTGCCCACCAGCTTGCCGGTTTTCAAGTCGGCCAGCGCCAGGCAAATGCGGTAGGCCTCGCGCTGGCCTTCGGTTTTGCGTTCAGCGTTGACGCCGGTGAAGGTGCCCACCAGCAACAGCGGCCCGCGCTTGACGTTGTCGGTGTTGAAAGGCTGCACCACATATCGTGGGTAGCCTTCTTTGATGATCTTCACGATGCGGGTGCCCATGGCGCGTGTGGCCTGGGTCTGCAGGCCCGTGACGCCGTCGATCAGCGGGTCGATCACGAGATCAAAAGAGGTGTCGGGTGGCAGTTGGGCGCGGCCCAGCAGGGCAGTGGCCGCTGCCATCACCGCGTCGTCAAAGGCCAGCACCGGGGGTGGCGCTGCCGGTGCCGGTGCCGTTGCTGTGGTGGCAGTGGCTGCGCCGGGCGCGCCGCTGGGCCCCGTGGTGGGCGATGCTGGTGTTGCAGCCGCAGCGCCTGGTGAGGCCGGTGCCACGGCCGGCGGCGTGGCCACAAAGGGTGCTGCGCCGCAGGCCGCCAGCGCCAGCGCGGCGGCCACCAGCACCAGCAGCGGCACCAGCGCCGTGAGCGCCGCCGAAGTGCTTGCTGCAAGAGTTCTTTTCGACATCGTCTCTCTCCTGGGCGGGGGCTAAAGAAAACAGCAGGGTATGCGCATGGCGCCTGAATGAACAGTCCGTGGACGTGGGGGCCCGCCCGGCGGCAATGGCGGACTCAGTGTCTCAGCGCGCGCAGCGGGTGTGAAAGAGGGTGGTCTGCTCGGGCGTCAGGCTGTCGCCCAGCTGGATGCGCGCCAGCAGGTCGGCGCAGCGCGGGTCGGCCGCAGGGCGGGGTTTGTTGTCGGCAGCGCGGGGGGATGCCGGCCGCGCCACCACGGCCGGTGCGGGGGGTGGCGATACCGCTGCTGCGGTTGGTGCCGGTGTGGGTGCGGGTGCGGGCAGTGGTGCGGGCAGTGGTGTGGGTAATAGTGCGGGCGGTTGTGCGGAAGGTTGTGCGGAAGGTTGTGCGGGCGGCAATGCGGACGTTGCTGCAACCGATGGTGGCACCGTGGGTGTGGCCGCCGGCGCTACAGCCTTGGCCGGCACAGGTGCTGCCACACGCGGTGCTGGCCGCAAGGCCCACCACCCGGCTGCCAACAGCGCCACCGCCAGCAACAGCAGCGCCAGCTTCAGGCCCGGCGTTGTTGCCGTTGGGGCTTTGCTGATTGAAGCACCATGAACAACCGCAGGAGCAAAGGCAGGAGCAAAGGCAGGAGCAGTGGCGGCAGCTACCGCTGGCGCAGCAGGCGCGTTTGCGGTCACGCTCAGGTTCAGGTCCAGATCCAGGTCCACCGCAGCGCCGGCCGCCGTGGATGGCGCCACTTCGGTTAACGCAGCGTTCCACGCCGCCGAAAACGCGGCCGCCGATGCATACCGCCGCTCGGGCTTTTTGGCCAGCCCCTTGGCCACCACCGCATCCACCGCCACCGGCAGCGCGGGGTTGATGGCCGAAGGCGCTGGCGGCTCGTCGTGCACGATGGCACGCTGCATGTCAAAAGGCCCGCTGCCGGTGAACGGCCGCTGTCCCGTCAGCAGCTGGTAGGCAATCAACGCGGCAGAAAAAATGTCGGTGCGCGAACCCACCGCCAGGCCGAGTATCTGTTCCGGCGCCATCGCGCTGGGGGTGCCCACCATCGTGCCGGGCACGGTGCGGTCCTGGTTGGAATCGGCCAGCCGCGCGACGCCAAAGTCGGCCAGCTTGACATGGCCCTGTTCGTCGATCAGCACATTCGCCGGCTTCACGTCGCGGTGCACGATGCCGTGGGCATGGGCGGCCGAAAGTGCGTCCAGCAGTTCCGTCACGAGCCGTTGCACCTGCACCAGTGTGAAGCGCTCACCGTCGCGAAAGGCCTGCGCGAGTTCACGGCCCCGGATGAATTCCATCACGATGTAAGACACGTCGTCCTGCTCGCCAAAGTCGAACAGCGCCACGATGTGCGGGTGGTGCAAGCGCGCTGCCGCTTGCGCTTCGCGCTCAAAACGGGCGGCGTAGTCGGCCGCAGTGGTGGCGTCGGCCATGAAACTGCGCTGCACGGTCTTGATGGCCACCGTGCGCGCCAGCCGCGTGTCCAGGCCCTCGTACACCACACCCATCGAACCC
>JAYUPP010000478.1:0-2624 GCA_043760045.1 Betaproteobacteria bacterium | reverse complement strand
CGCCATAGCCGGGCTATGGCTGTGCTTTGCGCCTGGATTGGGCACGTTTTGACGCGCCTCTCGGGCACGCTCGAAAAACTCTCAACCTCTGAGACCATGCAGCAGCGGCTTGGCCTTTCCACAGTCACGCTTGTGCGCGCGGGCGCCGGCGCGTTTGAAGTCTCGATGAACTTATGAGCATCCCAGCCCCTGTCGGCGCCCGGCGTTCGCGAAGAAACGGGCTTGGCTCAAATCTACCCTCACCCCAGCCCTCTCCCTTCAAGGGAGAAGGCTGGGGTGAGGGTCGAATGCTGGCGTCGCCACCCCTCACCCCGTTTTGTTTCTTGTGAGCACGCCCGATGTGCTGGTCATCGGTGGTGGCAACGCCGCCTTGTGCGCCGCGCTCACCGCACGCCAAGCGGGTGCCACCGTGTTGCTGCTGGAGGCCGCGCCCTTTGCATGGCGCGGCGGCAACAGCATGCACACCCGCAACATACGCTGCATGCACAGCGCGCCGCAAGATGTGTTGACTGAAGCCTACGGAGAAGAAGAATTCTGGCAAGACCTGCTGAAGGTGACCGGCGGCAAAACGAGCGAAGCCCTGGCGCGCCGGGTCATCCGCGATTCGCACCACGTTCGCAGCTGGATGCGCAGCCACGGCGTGCACTTCCAGCCTTCACTTTCGGGCACCTTGCACCTGGGTCGCACCAACGCATTTTTCATGGGCGGTGGCAAAGCGCTGGTGAACGCCTACTACCGCAGCGCCCAGGCCCTGGGCGTGCAGGTGCGCTACAGCACAGCGGTGCAAACACTGGAACTGCACGGCAGCCACTTTGTGGCCGCGCACACTGAAGCAGGTGAACGCTTCGCAGCGCACAGCTGCGTGGTGGCCAGTGGTGGTTTTGAGAGCAACCGCGAATGGCTGCGTGCGGCCTGGGGGCAAAACGCGCGTGGTGAGTGGCCAGCCGAGCAATTTGCCGTCCGCGGCACACGCTACAACCAGGGTGTGCTGCTGCGGGATTTGCTGGCCCAGGGCGCTGATCCGGTAGGCGACGCCACGCAGGCGCACATGGTGGCCATCGACGCCCGCGCGCCGCTTTATGACGGCGGCATCTGCACGCGCGTGGATGCCGTCAGCCTGGGCATCATGGTCAACAACGAAGGCCAGCGTTTTTATGACGAAGGTGAAGACTTCTGGCCCAAGCGTTACGCCATCTGGGGCCGGCTGGTTGCGCAGCAGCCGGGCCAGCGCGGCCACTGCATCATCGACGCCAAAGCGGTGGGCCGTTTCATGCCGCCGGTGTTCAAAGGTGAGCAGGCCGACACCCTGGAACAACTTGCGCGGCAACTGGGCCTGCCCGCACAAAACTTCATGCACACCGTGAACGCGTTCAACGCGGCCTGCCGCGTCGGCACCTTTGACCATGCGGTGCTGGACGACTGCGAAACGCAAGACCTGACCCCCGCCAAAAGCCATTGGGCGCGGCCCATCGACACGCCGCCATTTTTTGGCTACACCCTGAAGCCCGGCGTCACTTTCACCTATCTGGGCCTGCAAACCGATGAAAGCGCTGCCGTTCACTTTGGCGGCCAGGCTAGCGCCAACCTGTTTGTGGCCGGCGAAGTGATGGCCGGCAATGTGCTGGGGCAGGGCTACACGGCCGGCGTGGGCATGACCATCGGCACGGTGTTCGGGCGCATCGCCGGGGCCTCGGCGGCGGCTGCCACGCGGCACAAAATTAAAGGGGCCGCACATGCAAGCGCTTGAAGACCTGGTGCGCGACGCCCAGGCGCTGGCGCGTGGCGAATGGCAGGCTGCTGCACCGCACGGCGCGGCCGAAAACGAAGTCGCGCGCCAGCTGCAGATTTGCAATGCCTGCCGCTACTGCGAAGGTTTTTGCGCCGTCTTCCCGGCCATGACGCGGCGGCTGGAATTCGGTCGCGCTGACATCCACTATCTGGCCAACCTGTGCCACAACTGCGGCGCCTGTTTGCACGCCTGCCAATACGCGCCGCCGCATGAATTTGCCGTCAACGTGCCGCAGGCCATGGCCACGGTGCGCGGCCAGACCTACGTGCTTTTTGCCTGGCCCGCAGGCCTGGGCCGGCTGTATCAACACAACGGGCTGACGCTGGCGCTGGCATTGACGGCAGGGCTGGCGCTGTTCCTGATGCTGGCCGTGCTGAGCCAAGGGTCGCTCTGGGGTGCGGTGGAAGGCGGACGCTTCTACGCCATCTTTCCGCACAAGCTGATGGTCAGCCTGTTCCTGCCCATTTTTGCTTTTGCTGTGTTGGCACTCGGCGTGGGTGTGGTGCGTTTCTGGCGCCAAGTCTCACCAGGTGACGCGGCCATGTCGTCAGCACCCGCTGTGGCCGAAGCGGCGCACAACGTGCTGAAACTCAAGTATCTGGACGGTGGCCACGGCCAGGGTTGCAACAACGAAGACGACGCCTACACCCAAGCCCGGCGGCGTTTTCACCACCTCACGTTTTACGGTTTTGCGTTGTGCCTGGCGTCCACCAGCGTGGCGACCGTTTACCACTATGGCCTGGGCTGGGTGGCGCCTTACGGCTGGACCAGTGTGCCCAAGCTGCTGGGCACGCTGGGCGGTGTGGGCCTGTTGCTCGGCACTGCCGGCCTGTGG